>NZ_JBTVBB010000012.1:0-205472 GCF_058356305.1 Candidatus Culexmicrobium sp. | reverse complement strand
TGAAGAACCCAATAAAGGGAATTGAAAGACTGTTCCATCGGTTTTAAGGCTTTTTATGGCTTTGAATTGAACCCAATAAAGGGAATTGAAAGTTCTATTTATCAACATTTAAGGGGTTTAAAGGATTTAGTTATAAATATTAGGCTTTTCAAAAGTAGAAGGTTATTGGGTGTTAACTAGATTTTCTTGATTAGTTCAACTATTTTTGGTAGTATTGTTCCTGCTCTACCTTTAATAAATAAGTCTGCTATCCCTGTTAATGCACTTCTATTGATATTTATTTCAATTATGAATCCACCATTCTGTTTAGTTAGATATGGTAGGCTTGCTGCTGGATGGACTACTCCGCTAGTGCCTATAATTAATGCTAGATCTGCCTTTGAGAATGCTTTTAATGCATTATTTAATGCTTCTCTTGGAATTGGCTCTCCAAACCATATTACATCTGGTCTTAATAGGCTATTACATTTTGGACATTTTGGCGGAATTGTTTTTGGGGGTTTATTGAATATTAATTTGTAATTGCAATTGATGCATCTTGCACGCCTAATATTTCCATGTAATTCTATTAGATGTTTACTTCCTGAAATTCCATGTAGTCCATCAACATTTTGAGTGACAATATACTTAATAATTCCTAGATTTTCTAGTTCAGTTAATGCATAATGTGCTGGATTTGGCTTTGCATTAAATGTTATTTTCATTCTCCATCTATACCATTCCCAAACTAATCTTGGATTACGACTAAATGCCTCTGATGTAGCTAATTCTTCAACTCTAAATTTTCTCCAAAGCCCGTTTCTTCCTCTAAATGTTGGAATGCCGCTTTCAGCTGAAATTCCAGCTCCAGTTAGGCATACTGTAAATTTACTTTTAATTAGCATTTTTGCTGCAGTTTCTATTAGGTTATTAATTGTATTCAAATTAATCATCTCCAAATTATTAAGTTATGAAGTTAATTGTAGGCTAACTAATTATCTAGATAATTATATTTATTTTGTAGTGCTAATTGACTATGGTAGCTTACTAAATGCTACTATTTTTCTGTTTTAAATTTTCTGCTATAACTAAAATTGTATATAAGGTTGAGTGGGGGAGAAAGTATGTATCTCTAGTTTTAGCTTTTAATTGTTTATTTAAATTTTATGTGGATGTGAAATGGTAGATTTATATTATTTTGGTTAATATTCTTGATTGGGGATTGATTGATGTCTGGTGAGCATTCCTATGTTAGGCCTGATGCTTTAAGGTTTATTGCATATTCTGCTGTTAGTTCTGCAGTAACTGCTGTTGGTTTTCTACTTACTGCTCCAATACCATTAATTCCTGGAGCTATTCATTGGCGAGTATTAGCTTTTCTGCCATGTATATTTGGGATTCTTTTTGGGCCGGTTATTGGCTTTATAGCTGGAGGGCTTGGGAATACTCTTTGGGCTTTAATTGGAGGATACTTTAATCCTGCGACTCCTGTTTTCGATTTGATTGGTGTTGGTTTGACAGGGCTTATTCCAGGATTGTTTGTTAAGCCTCATGAATGTGAGAGTAAGGTTGGATTGATTAAGGCAACTATAGTTTCACTTATTTCAGGAATTATCATGGTTCCAATAGTTGCAGTTGGCTTTGACCTTGTTGGTGTTGCCCCATTTATTCCAGCGTGCATCTTCCTTGCATTAAGTGATCTCCCGCCAATAGTGATTGGCACTCCTATAGTGCTTTCTGCAGTTACAGCTGCATTGTTGAGGCGTGGATTGCTTAGATGGAGACTTTAATTTAAGTTGAATGTGTGTGGTGAATATTTAATTGAAGTCTATTGTTGCTAGAGGTCTTCATTGCTCATATGGTTCTCGTGGAGTACTTAGAGGAGTCAACTTACATGTTTCTTCAAGTGAGGTTGTAGCGATTATAGGTGCTAGTGGTTCTGGTAAATCGACATTAGCTTATTGTCTATCAGGGATAATTCCATATAAAATTGATGCTGAGGTTGATGGTGAAATTTATATTGATGATATTAATTATCGAGAGTTAAGTTTCCGTGATATTATTAGTCGTGTAAATATTGTTTTGGAGGATTATGAATCTCAAATTTTTGGTTTAACTGTTGAGGAGGACATTGCTTTTGGACTGGAGAATCTAGGTTTACCTTTAAGTGAAATTACAAGTAGAATTAATTGGGCATTAACTACTTTTGACTTGATTGATAGGCGAAGAAGTTTAGTTTCAGAACTTTCCGGAGGTTTGAAGCAGAGGCTTGCAATTGCATCTACTGCTGTTCTTAGGCCTGATTTCTTAATATTAGATAATCCTACTTCTAATCTTGACTGGCCTGGAATTTTAAAGTTAAAGCAACTGGTTCAAGAGCTTAGAAGTAAGGGGACTGGAGTAATTTTAATGTTGAGGAAGATTAAGGGATTTAAGGACATTATTGATAAAGCATATGTTTTGGATAATGGATCACTTAGACAAGTAGAATTTTCCAGTCAAAGACTTGTATATAAATTTAGGCCATTAACTCGAAATCCAAAGAGAAGTAATTATAATTCAATTTTAGTCAGTGTTGAGGATGTTTGGTTCAGGTATGATGGTCCATATGTGCTTAAAGGTATAAACTTAAAGGTTTATGAAGGTGAATCTCTAGTCGTTATGGGTTGTAATGCATCTGGTAAAACTACATTAATGAAGCATTTAAATGGTTTATTAAAGCCTTGTAAGGGGAGAGTCATTGTTTGTGGAAGAGATACTCGGAATTATAGTGCTGCAGAGATGACTAGATTTGTAGGATTAGCTTTTCAAGACCCTGATAAACATTTATTTGCAGAGACTGTTTGGAGTGAAGTTTCCTTTGGATGTAGAAATTTAAATCTTCCATTAGAAAATGCTGTTATGGCCTTAAGGCTTCTTGGACTTGAAGATTTGAGGGATAAGATGATACATGAATTAAGTATGGGTGAGAAGGTAAGAGTTGTAATTGCATCAGCACTTGCATTGAATCCAAAGGTTTTAGTTTTAGATGAACCTACAACTGGTCAAGACTATGATTTGTTACGGGAACTTGCAAATTTAATTAATAAATTGAAGATGAATGGTAAGGCTATTGTTGTTGTTACTCATGATTCAGACTTTGCTTTATCTATTGCTGATAGAATTGCAGTTATGATTGATGGGGAAATAGCATATTGTAATGAACCTATGGAGATTCTTTATAATGAGGAGATTGTAAAGGAGGCTAAGCTTGAACCTCCATCTTATGAACTTTTAGTGAAGGTGCAGAGTAATGTTGATGGGTAATTATTCATATACATTACTGAGGAGGTTTAATCCAGCAACTAGAATGCTTATCTCCCTCACAATTATTGTCCTCCTCTTTACAGTTTCCAGTATACCAGCTGTAATTACCTTATTGATGGCAACTTTAGCTATAAGCATTATTGGAGGTGTTAGTAAACAAGTATTTAAGGTTTTAAAGATTGCTTGTCCCATGCTTTTATTCACTTTTCTACTCTGGGCTCTACTTCATAACTACTCACTCTTCTATTCTTCTAGTAGTACTGGATTTGCAGTTGACTTTGGTGTTTATATGACTTTGAGACTTATAGCACTAATTACTGCACCTCTAATCTTTATAGCTACTACGACTCCGAGTGAACTAATAGCCTCACTAGAATCTCTGAAGATACCGAGAAACCTAGTATTTCTTTTCGGCTTAACTTTACGTCATATTTCTGGAATAGCTGATGAGTATAGAGCGATTAAAGAAGCTCAAACTTCTAGGGGTGTTGAATTGGATAAGGGCTTTCTAGTTAAGAGAATTAAAAATTACATTCCAGTGATGATTCCATTATTAATTAGGAGTGTTGAGGTAGCTGATAAGGTGACTTTAGCCATGGAGTTGAAGCTTTATGGTAGAGGTAAAAGAACTAGGTTTTTCACATATAAGTTTAAGTTTATAGATTATATCGTAATATTACTGTCACTTACAGTTTTAGCTTTAATTCTATATTATAAGCTGTTTTTAGGAGGTATTTAGGTGGAGTATGTTCAGAAGTATAGTGGTGAGAAGGAGTTTGAAATTAATATTGCAGGTTTAAAGAGAACTCTACCAATAGTCAATGTGGCTAATGGAGTTTGGATTGCTTCAAATGCAGAGCTAGTTTTAGGTGATATAGAATTTATTTCAACTGTGGCAAAGGAGCTTGTAGACAAAATTAAAATTTTTGCTCCCGAAGTTATAGTTACTCCTGAAGCGAAATCACTGGCTATTGCATATGAGGTTGCGAGACGCCTCGGTCATAAACGCTTCATCGTTGCTAGGAAAAGTGTTAAGGCATATATGAAGGAAGTATTAATTGAGGAGGTTAAATCAATAACTACCCGTGAATCACAAATCCTAGTTCTCTCCTCTAATGATGCTTCATATATTAAGGGTAAAAGGATTTGTATATTAGATGATGTAGTTTCTACGGGGGGTACATTAAGGGCTCTTGAAAACTTAGTGTTAAGAGCTGGAGGTAACATTGTATGTCGAGTTGCAGTTTGGCTTGAAGGTCCATGGTGTATTGATAGGGATATAATTTTCCTATCAACCTTACCAATATTTGTCGAAAAGATGAAAAATTTGAGGATTGATTAAACGAGATGAAATGTAGGAGTTAGCTGGAGAATATAAGGGTCCATATTTCTTTCATAGTTTAATTTAACACAATAAGCATCTTGTTACCTTAGTATTTGTTCTGATGTTATAATGTCCCTTGTTAGGAGATCTTCCCTTTCTAAGAAGTTTATAAATTAGTGGTCTATTGTGAATAAGTTTAATCCCTTCATAAGTGAAGTGGGGTATAGTAGGTTGTCTATGTAGTCTCGATGTCCAATGTTGTAGATTTCAAGGGCTCTAATATAGACTTTCGAGGGTGGATTTAATAGGTTATATGTTTCTCTAATAGTTGATATTGTGGGGGATATGCTTCATCTACATCTTTTTCACAATCATAATTGAGCTTTTACTTATGTGTGGATATGCTAGAAGTGCGTCAAGTTCTTTGAGCATTATCCTGCTGCTATCCTAATGGCTTAACATTATATCCTAAGTTAGAGACTTAATTATTTGTATTTGTTTCATGTAAATTTGGAGTGTTGTAGGATAAAGTTATTTAGATTTACATTATTTCATAGTCGCCAATTAAAGTTTTGAGAACATAACTCCACTTAAAGTAATTTAATATTTACTACTTCTAGTATATGCTTAATTTTCGAACATGAATGAATACAGCTTCTTTACATTATGAATATTAACTTTTAATACATATTCATAGCTACATATTCTCTTTTCAATTATTTTTCTCCAGTTTCTAGGTATACTCCAAGGGGTTATGACTGCTCCTGGACGTTTAGGATCATCGAGAAAGTCGCTTTCAACGAGTACTGTAGCCTTACTATTAACTGCCTCTCTAATTTCATTAAATTTTCCTACTATTGTGGCTTTTAACTTCATATTTTCAATATATCTCAAATGTTCTGCGGGGTAGTGGTGAATAACTATTAATTTCTCTTTAACCTTCAATTCTTTAACTAGGTTTAAAATGAAGTTTATAGTGTTCATTCCACCTTGCTCTAAGTGTAGGTGGATGGGTACATTTAGCTCACTAGCCCTAATTAGAGCATTACTCATAATTTCCTCTGCGACCCTAACTCTTTCAGGCTTAGTTGGATAGTGTTGTCTTCCAAATTCACCTAAACCTTGAGCTAAGCCATCATGAATAAATTTACAAGCTAAATCTAAAACCTTCAATCCAAGCTCCCTAATTCTATTGAGCTTAATACCCATTGAAGCTAACTTATCTACTTCAGCTGGATGGAAACCCAAGTGTACGGCACAGGCTAATCCTACTATCCTTACAATTCGCCCTTGATTGACTAAAATTTTAAAGCTCCTTTCATAAGCTTCAATTCCATACTGTCTAATATTGTAATGCCATGGTGGAAGCGAGATTAAACCTAGAAACCAACCTCTACTTTTCTTAAACTTATTTGCAATTTTTCTAGCTCCAAGACCCTTGATAGGGTTACAATGACAATGAGCATCTGCATATACAAAGTCTCTATTCGACATTTCACTCACAATAAATTCTAGTTTAAATATTAACTTACTTACTATAAGACTTGAATTTAAAAGCTAGATTTTAATTGATATCGACTGTTCTTTTTTCATTTACCCATTTTCTTTTATGTCTTCTGAAGATTTCAAATCAAAATAGTATAATTATGCATATACTGCAATTTTGCGGCTCGGTTATGGCCGGGATGCCTCATTTACTCGGCAGGTAGCCAAACCCCTCATCGCCATGCTAATATTAGCTTAACTTAAATTTAGCTTTAGCTTTCCTATTATTATAGATGCCAAGTTGACAAGTTAGAGTAAGCTTAAGCATATTTATCAAGGTTAGATAATTAAGTATTGTGTGACAGGTGAGTTGAAGTCATGAAGTTAAAATATATAAACAATATTATAATTGATGAAGATCTTCAAAACCTATTATATGTTTTTAAAGATAGAGAGGAAGCTGGAAAGATACTTGCAAAAGCCTGTAAACATGTTTTGGATAGGGTTGATATTATATATGCTATCCCGAGAGGTGGAGTTCCAATTGGAATTGAAGTTGCCAGGACCTTCAAGTCTACCTTCGACCTACTTATATGCAGAAAGCTTCTTATACCATGGAATCGAGAAGCAGGATTTGGAGCAGTAGGGCCAGATGGAAGCTACTTTGTAGACGAACAATTTGCAGAATTAATTGGATTAACAGATGAAGACATAATGTCTGCAATTGAAGAACAACTTCAAGAAATAAAACATAGAAATAGCGTGTTACGTAGAAATAAGCCGTACTTAAATCTTCAAGGTAAAACTGTAGTTATTACAGATGATGGAATAGCAGCAGGCTATACGATGCGAGCAGCAATAAAATTCATTAAATCGAGAAAAGCGGAGAAAATAATTATTGCAACACCGACTGCCCACATGAAATCTCTAAAAGACTTATCTAGACAAGTAGATTTAATTATATGTTTAAATCCAAGGAGTGGACCATGGTTTGCAGTTGCAGATGCATACAAGTACTGGAGAGATTTAACAGATCAGGACATAATAGGCTTAATTGAAAGTTATCAGAGCGAGTAAATAAGTGAATATGCTAACTATGTAATGGCTGTCAAGGTTTCAACTTTGCATGACATACAAATGATAAATATATTATGTACTTCCATAGTGTTATCCGAGATATTCAAGGTGTATTGGAATGTATGGTTTACATGGCTTCTTAGAGTTCCTTTTCTTGTATTTTTGTTGTTAAAGTGTATAGTATTGTTCCTAGCTGGACTCCTACTAAATTTCTTATTGGTATGACCCTATAGTTTGATAGTTTTTTGAATTCCTCTTCCATGTAGTCAATTTTCTTTAAAATCCATCTATAGTGTCTTTTTAGCTTTTCGACTTCTTTCACTTTTTCATTTACTAGTCTATAGAATAGGCCGTATCGTAGCATTCCATAAAAGTATACTCTTGATGCTATTGTATCGAATGCTTCAGAGACTGTTGCTTGTCTATCTGTGGATGGATCCCTCTTAGCCCATCTCTCCTTTGCCTTTAAGGATTCAAGTCCTAGCCTTAAGAATTCACTTAGAGATTCATAGAAGGGTGATTCCCTATCTATGTATGGTTCTACTTCGCTTAATCTTTTCTGAAGCCCTTTCAATAATTTTCTATTCTTCTTGACTCCTAGTAGTATTATGTCTCTCCGCTTTACACCTATTGGTGTTGTGTTTGCTACTCTGTCATCATATATGTATGGAACCTCGCAGACAACTGTCAAAACTTTCTCATTAACTCTCTTAGCATATTCATCGCTACTAGCACCACTCTTTATTACTTCTGCTGGATCCTTCTTGAGATGCTTAGCATAATATTCATATGATTCAACTCTCGTAGGCATTTTAAATATGGCATCAGCAAACTTTACAACATATGGCACTTCTGGTTCGCCTAAATGGACTGGAATATTAAATTTCTCTGCAACTTGATGGAGTTTACTATAGACTTCTGGAACTGGGTCGGAGAGATAGAAGTAGGCTCCACAGAAGCCTGCATTATGAAGTGAAGCCATAAAGTCTGGTTTAACTTCATCTATCAACTTCATTAATGCCTTCGTCTCTGGTATCGGCTTATCAAACTTCAAAGTCTTATACTCTATTGGGAATGTCCATTCAACTTGCTTGAATCCAGGTGGCCTATAATAGTTTAAGGCATACTTCTTGGGAGTCCACTCACCTTTAAACCATCCTTCATTTAATCTAGCTCCAAATGGATCTATACATTTAATTATATACCAAGTGGTATTCATCTTTCTTCTAATCTCTTCATCAGTTGCAAGTTTCCATGATAAGTATTCCAGCGTCATACTGCCGATAGGTTCATTTGGATGTGGAAATGCGAAAAGTAATGCATTTACTTCTCCTTCACCTATCTTCAAGCATTTAATTGGTTCTCCACTTCTTGATCTTCCAATTTCAAATATTGATGCTATATCAGGATACTTTGCAACAAGCTTTTCAGCACTATTATTTAATTCATCTACAGTCAAGAATTCCCTATAGTCTGGAATTTCACTTAGGATTCTCCATATAATTTCTTCCATTCACATTCACCAATACAAATTAACCTCCATAATTTAATAATTTAACCACATCTAGGATGCACCGTCAAATGATTTATATTAACCGTATTTAATGATAAGTTGGTGTCTAGATTGAGTAGAGAGTTTAGAATGTCAGTTATAAAATTAATATTCTTCATAATTGCATACGTACTTTCAGCTGCATTCATTAAATATTTATTCACTGAATCCATACTTATTCAATACTTCCCTGACATTTCTGAGTATAAAATCTATGTTGATATCCTAGTAGCACTTGGATTCGGCTACCTAATAGTCCATGCCTTCTCAGATGTAATCTACTGGGCTATGAGATTTAAATATGAACATCCAACAGCAGCCGCCATTAGAAGCCTTTTTAGAATAATTGGCATTGGCGCCATGATAGCAGTCATCACTGGTTCACTCTCATCACCAACTGCAGGTGTCACTCTGGGAAGCTTTATTGGAATGGTAATAGGCTTTGCCTCACAAAAGGTCCTAGGCCAAGTTATGGCTGGAATACTTCTCCTAGTTGCTAGACCATTCAAAATTGGCGATAAAATTGAAGTTGCCGGGATAGTTGGAGTTGTTGAAGATGTCACCTCCCTATTTGTAGTTGTAAGACGAGATGATGGCAAAATAGCTCTTATACCCTGTAACTCACTCATAGGATCAAAAATAATCAAGCATCCCAAGAAGTCAGACACCGTTTCACAAACTTAGAAATACTAAACCTGCTGTTGTAAAATTAAGTATTATTTCACTAGAATTTTACTGTCATTTTCTTCAAATTTACTTGAAGATGATTAGAAGTTGATGGCTTCTATCATTATAGTATGGTTTTTCACTATCTTGATTATTAAAGTCAATGAGGTTGAATTTCGATGAAAAAGTTTCTATGCAATCTAGCCTTAATGAGGAAGTAGTAGTTAACTGGAAAATATTATGAAGAATCTAACATAATAGAAATCACGGGAGAATTTAGAAGGCTTCTTCTTACTAAACCTAGATTAGTTCTTATTGCAGAAAGATCCCCCCTCATTTTAGAGGAATTGAGATGGGTAGATATCGTAGTCTAAGATGCGAGAGAAGGATTTTTGAACAAAAGGTTGGACTTCCAATAGGGATGGTGGATAGAGTACATGCATTGGAAACAGGGAAGAATAGTCTTGAAGGGTACGTGAAGAAAAATATTAAGATAAAGTAGTATAATCAAGAAAGTCTATTCAAGATTGTAGGGTATTATCATTCAAATTAACTTAATAAATTTCATACTTTGAAGATAAGGGGAATTTCAGGGTCGAGGTGGAGTTGGAGGCCATTTAGCTGTACTTTCATAATACCATATTACTGTTAGGTTGTCGGATAGTATGTATCTGTCGCATCCAACTGGCCCTAGTTTCCACTGCTTTGTCTCTGGATTCCAGTACCACCAAATCCAATACATTGATTTTTCAGGATTATTTGGAACTTCATTTATTGAATTTATGAAGACTCCGAAGGGATAGGTTGTATAGTTGATTTTGGCTATTTTTAGAGTTGCGTCGAATAGTGTTTCTCCAAGCTTGATTTCAGTATAGTTGAACCAGACCCTACTTCCATTGCCATAATCTATTCCTATGTTGACGTGGATGGTTCCGCCAGTAATGCTACATAGTTCCTTTATAATATTTGTGCATTCTTCTATTTTTGCTGAAATGCCAAATGCTCCACTCATGGTGGCATTTTCAAGTGTCTCCATCAATTCATCTATGAGTGTATTTAACTTGACGCTAACCCTGTTCAATATTGTATTTACATCAGAATACATTCTTCCCATTTCTTCATATTTATTGTAGTAGTAGGCGGCAGCTATAGTTGCCATTATAGCCCAAACTAATATTACTCCAGCAACAATCCAAGGATACTTACTTTTCGACAAATCTATCACCCCAACCATTAATTTTGGTAACTAGAATTGAGGTTATAAAGGCAGATGAAAACTCAGTTATGGGTCCAACAGCGTATAAATAGCCTCCCATAACTGGTAAGAATAATCCTAAAATTCCAATGGTTAATGCTTCCAATGGAGGCATAAATAGTAGGTATAGGAGAAATGAAGTTAGAATATCATATGCCAAATACAGCATATAAGATGTAACTAGGACTTCCATTTTTGAAATCTTTCTTCCACTCCATATTAA
The DNA here is from genome assembly GCF_058356305.1 of Candidatus Culexmicrobium sp. Taxonomy (NCBI): domain Archaea; kingdom Thermoproteati; phylum Candidatus Culexarchaeota; class Candidatus Culexarchaeia; order Candidatus Culexarchaeles; family Candidatus Culexmicrobiaceae; genus Candidatus Culexmicrobium; species Candidatus Culexmicrobium sp. The sequence goes on along the minus strand of NZ_JBTVBB010000012.1, from coordinate 194,605 downwards.
TCCACTTATAAGTCCAATTAAGCCACAAGTCATACTTGTTATAATAGTCCATATTCCTAAACCTAGGATTACGTCTGAAACTATGAATGATAGGATTCCAACAGCGAAGCCATAGACAGATCCCATAAATGACCCTGCAAGTACTGCAAATGCACATGGAAAATTTACAAATTGAATTGGACCTAATATTGAATGCTTCGCTAGTCTTAGTGCCACTGCTGAAGCTGCAAAGTTTGCTGTTAAGGCTAATTTACTAGGTTTGTTCACATAGGCAATTTTGCCTATTCTTTATTTATACTTTTTGCTTTCACACTTCTGTAAACATGATTACTTGGCAATCTATCGGGTTTTTAGTAGAGGTTTTAATATGCTTTACGTGGTCAAAAATGTTTATTACTTTCCTTAGTGTTTTATTGTTAGTGATAGATAAGAATTTGTTTTATATGTTTTTAATCTTTTTAATATTGGTTGATGAAGTGTTGGACTCTTGCTTATCATATTTAAATGAGGGGTTTAGATTAGAATGGCATTTTTAACCCGTACTTCTTCATTAATTTAGATATGAATTCTGTTTCACTTCTTTCTCTGAATTCTTTTTTGGATAGTATGAGGAGGGTGGCCTTTATAATGCTCATGGCTTCTTCTTCATTTAAACCAATTTTCTTCAATTTTTCTAATAATTCATCTAAATCTTCCTTCTTCATGTTTTATACTCTTCTTTCAATTGTTTACACATTTTAATATGTGATTTTATTTAATTAATTTAATTGATGATACTGTCTCTAAATAGATTGGGAAGCATTTCAGTCTTCAGTAAATGTTCATTTGACTGTAAGTATGTTGGGTTTTGGTGTTTTTATGTGTCTGAATTTTTCGCTTGCTTGTTCTCCTCCTATGCCCCAATTTTCTTTTGGGATTTCATGTATAACTATTTCGACAGCTTCTGCTGATATTCCTATTTCAGTGAAACTTTAGTTATGTCTTTTGTTGTCTTCTTTTTAGCTTCATTTGAGAATTCACTCCTAATATATTGTGAACTATTGGCATGAATGGAACTTTTTTATCTTCTTTTAAAATTGTTGTGGAATTGTTTTTAGACATTTTGTTGCTTAAATTTATTACTAGTTTTAATCAGATCGTATTTTGGAGGATTTAGTTTTGGAGAGATTAGTTGACAGTTTATTTGCTGAGTGGGATAAGCCTAATTCTCCCGGTTGTGCCTTAGGTGTCATTAAAGATGGTAAACTCGTGTATGCTCATGGTTATGGTATGGCTAATTTGGAGTATGATGTTCCAATTACTCCTAAAACTGTTTTTCGTGTTGCCTCTATGTCTAAGCAGTTTACTGCTACTTGCATTGCTTTGCTTGTTGAACGGGGTTTGATTTCATTGGATGATGATGTTAGGAAGTATATCCCTGAGCTTCCAGATTATGGCTATACGATTAGGGTTAAGCATCTAATTTATCATACTAGTGGTATTCGAGATTACTTGGCTTTAATGAGTATGGCATGTAAGCGTGATGAGGATTACTATACTACTGAAGAAGTTATGGAACTTCTTGGTAGACAGAGGAATCTTAACTTTAAGCCTGGAGACCGCTTCTTGTATAGTAATTCTAACTATTTCCTACTGGGCGTTATTGTTAAGAGGGTTAGCGGTGTTTCTCTTCGAAGATTTGCTGATGAAAATATTTTTAAGCCTCTTGAAATGAAAAATACTCATTTTCATGATGATCACACAATGATTGTTAGAAATAGGGCTGTTGGATATTCGCCTAGAAAGGATGGTGGATTTAGAATTAATGAGACAATTCTCGACATTGTTGGTGATGGAGGCCTATTCACAACTGTTGAAGACCTATTCCTCTGGGATCAGAACTTCTATGCTAATAGGCTTGAAGGCGGACAGAGATTAATTAAGCGTATTCTAACTGTTGGTGTTCTTAATAGTGGTGAGAAGCTGGATTATGCCTTTGGATTGAGAATTGGGAGTTATAAGGGTTTAAAAACTATTTCTCATTCCGGCTCCTTTGCTGGTTTTAGGGCTCAAATGATTCGCTTTCCGGAGTATAGATTTACTGTGATTTGTCTAGCTAACATTAGTAGTATAAATCCAACTAAGCTTGCTAAGAAGGTTGCAGATATATATCTGGCTGACGTATTCAGGGAGGTTGTAGAGATCAAATTTATAGAGCTTCCAATCGAGGAGGTTAAAAGTAGAGTTGGAGTTTTTAGGGGTGAGGATGGATTTATCTGTAGAATCTTCGTTGAGAATAATAATTTATTCCTTGAGTTTTATGATAGGAAGATTAGACTTAAGCCATTAACTAGAAATCACTTCAAATCTGTTGATTTACCCATAGATTTTGACATTAAATTTGAGGAATGTGAAGGTAAACCATTATCGTTGATTGTTAGGATTGAGGATAGGAAGCCCGAAGTTTATAGGTTAATTAAGCCAGTTTCACTTTCATTAGACCAACTTAAAGAGTATGTTGGCGAATATTATAGTGATGAGCTCAATGTAACTTACAAGATAGCATTAAGTAATGGCAAACTATATTTCAAGCATAAAAATGCACCTAAAAAACCACTTCTACCAACCCTTAAAGATGAGTTTGTAGTTGGATTCTACTCAATTCACTTTTATAGAGATGAGGAGGGGAAAGTAGTTAGATTTAAGCTTAATTCCAGAAGAGCAAGATACCTAGATTTCAGTAAAATTAATGTTTCCTAGTGATTTGAAAGTTAATAGACATGCTTTTATCTTAGCACTTCAGCATATACTTCCCTTAGCATGACTTTTAATGTACTCAACCCTATTTCTAACGTAAATTATTAATCCCATAAGATTTCACCTGGTATAATAGAATTAGTTTTCATTCATTAATAAGCATTCAAATTAAAGAATTATTTGTATTAATAGACTTGAATTTATTTATTACTGCAGTTTTCAATTTCAAGCCTATTATGACTGTATTTTGGATGAAGATAATGTCTGGATAATTGTATATTCGTGGAGTTCAATTACCTCCACGCCATTTTCTCTTAAATATTTGTTGAGATATATTTTGTACATCTTCTTGAAGTCTAACTATACTGGCTCAAATATTATGTTTATGATTAAAGTTACTTGGTTATTTGGTTAATGTTTTGAAGGCGAGGGTTAATTCATGGAAATATTTTTATATGCTAACTTTGATTAGTCTAATTATGATTAGACTAATTAGATTTAGTGATATTGAAAGATGGAAAAATGTTGGAAGATGGGTTTTAGTTTATGGTAGAAGGAAAACTGGAAAGAGTTTCTTTATAAGAAATTTTGTAGATTATGATTCCTACTTCTTTGTTAGTAGAAATAGAGAAATTTTTATTGATTATGAGAAGTTGTCTTATGAAACATTTGTTAGGGAAGTTTTTAGATTGCTGAGTGAGAATAAAGTTGTTGTTATTGATGAGATTCAGAGATTACCTCGAGAGTTCTTTGATAGGCTACATAATTTTGGTGTTAAAGGAAATCTTATTGCTGTTTCATCCACAATCTGGATTGCTAAAAGTTTACTTAGGGAGAGGTCTCCACTTCTAGGTTTGTTTTCTGAATTTAACTTTCAATTGATAGATGAAGTTGATATTCTTAGGAATATAATTCGAATTGTTGGTGATTTAAAGAAGTTGGTTGAATATGCTGTTTTTCTTAGGGAGCCTTGGTTGGTTCCACTTTTTGAAAAGGCGGCTGATTTTATGTCTGCTTTAGCTAGCAATATTCGAATTTCAATTCCTGCCTTAGTTGGAGAAATATTTTTAGAGGAAGATAGAACTTTTACTTCAATTTATGAAGGAATTTTGAAGGCTGTAGCTAATGGTAAGAGAGTGTCAACAGAGATAACCAATACTCTATTTTCATTGAAATTAATTCCTATGCAGAATCCCAGCTTAGTTCATCCTTATCTTAAAATTTTAACGCAAATTGGATTACTTGACAAAGTAAAGGTTTATGGTAAGCGTAAATATTATTATTATCATACTTCTCCTCTAACTGATTTATATTACTATGCTGATTCAAAGTATGGTATTTCAGAGAGAGACATACCTGAAGATCAGATGAGAAAAATTCTAGAGTTAAAAATCCCCATCTATGTTGAATATTTTTTTGCTAAACTCTTAGCAAAAACCTTTGGATTATGGAGGGAAATACTGGTTACAAGAGAATTTGAAGTGGATATTGCTCTAACTGATTTTAAAAGACTTAAGGTAGTTGGAGAGGTCAAGTGGAAGAATTATGTTAATAGACGTGAAATTAACGGAGTCGAAGATATTCTAGGCAAATTTAATTGTAAGAGAATGTTGATAGTTCCTGAGGAAGATGTTATTGAAAAATTTCCAGAAAAAGTGGAGGTTTGGGATGTACATAGGATTATTAAGGAATTGCTCCTTTAAGATGACTCCTATTTTAGTTTCAGGACGTGGTTTCATATAGTCTCATTAAATATGAAATGTTGATAATCTCACCTCTAAATTTTAATTGGCCCATTTTCACTTTGAAAATTTATCTTGAATAAAATATGCTACTTGAATGTTTATAGAGAGTGAAAGTTTAATTACCTCAACACCATTTCCCTAGGAATCTTAAATACTCTTTATGCTGTTTTGGGGCTAAGTTTAGATTTTTGATTCATGTTTTGGATTAGATGAAGATTAATCTCCTATAATTTATTTCTGATGCCTGTTCATGCCTTGTCAATTAACCTACCAATTCTATTCATCAGCCAAAATTTACTTCATTATAGTTAAAAGTCTTTATTAGCAATATTTTCCTATTTTAGAATAATTTATTTCAATTTGAGGGTAAATTAGAGTTAAATTTAGCTTATTACCATCTTCTTTTTTCTATTGACTCTCTAGCTATTTCTTCTCCTCTCAATTTCCATAGTCCTCTTCCTGGATCTTCAATAATTATGTCAAGTTCGCTTATCAACTTATCATTTACTAGAATTTCATCTGTATACTCGGAGATTACTGCTTTGCACTTTGCATGTTTAGCTTCTCGATTTCCTATTAGAAGTTCCACTTCAATATTTGGTATAACGTAGACTCTCATTGGACCTGAAGCTGAAATATATGTCTCCATCTCCGCATTCCTAGGAAGGTTTGGCCATAATCCTAATGCATTTGCCGCTTTGACTGGTAGGAGTATTTCTGGAGAGTCGCTTTCATATCCTGTATTGAGGAGAGCGCTTGATATAAGGGATTTGTCGCCATATATTACCTTAATTTTTACTCTTACTCCCAATATTATTCACCAGTCTTAGGGGTTTAAGGTATCCAATTCTTCCTTTGTATAGTAATCTTAATGGTTTTAGATATCCAATTCTTCGTTCCATTGGCATTCCTATTTATATTTATTCCATCGCCCTATATATTTTCAATTAGTCTAGTATTTCGATTCTATTACGTGCTTATTTATTCTGATATATCATAATCGTCATTTTACTTTTGTTTCTCTAAAATGCTTAGTATTTTTTTAACTTCTTTTACTTTCACTCTTTTTAGGGTGAATATTACTTGTCCATGTTTGTTTCTTATTTTTATTGTTCCTATTCCTAGTATTTCTGCTATTGATAGTGTATGCCCTGTTATAATGTAGGTTAGATTTATTAGGTTTTTCACTATTTTTTCAGCCGGTTTTTCTATGGGTTTTATTATTTCTTTTATGTTTACTTCATTTATAGTCTTCTTTCCTTTTACTTCTATTAGTCTTTGATTGGTTATAATGTAGGTGCTATAATTTCTAGTTGATAGTATTGCTATTCCGATTAATATTATGCCTATTATTGCTATTATTTGTGCTTGACTTAGCATAGTTAGCCCTGCTATTATGAGAAATCCTCCGAATATTATGAGGAATATGAAAATTGTTGAGCCTAATGGATTCTCTCTTCCCTTCCAAATTATTTTTTCATTTTCCTTTAATTTGATTTTTAATGGTTGGTTTATGTTTTTCATTACGATTTATTATTTATTGTTTTAAGTTAAATTTTATTACTATTCTGGTTGAACCCAAAATTTTATTTGTGATTAAATATTTTATTGTGTCGATGACTGCTTAGTTATAATGGCTTAGTATATTGTATGGTTTGAGTGGTTATTATGAGTGGGAGAAAAATTATTGGTCATGGAACATGGTATGATAAAATGGCTTACCTCATAGTTGAACGTGAGAGGAAGCTTGGTAGAAGTCTAGATCTAATTAGAACTGAGATGGGTGTTGGTGCATCTGGTTTTCCTCATATTGGTAGCTTTGCTGATGGTGCTAGAGCTTATGCTGTTACTCTTGCATTGAGAGAGATGGGTTATAATTCTGAGTTGATTGCCTTTGCTGATGATAAGGATGGATTACGTAAAGTTCCAGCTGGCCTTCCATCTTGGCTTGAAAAGTATCTTGGTTTTCCAGTCACAGATATTCCTGACCCATTTAAATGTCATGATAGCTTTGGGGAGCATATGAGCTCTCTTTTATGTGATGCTTTTGATAGGGCTGGGATTGAATATAAGTTTATGTCTGGAACTGAAGTTTATAGGAGGGGTTTACTGGTTAAGGAGATTGAAACTATTCTGGCTAATGCTAAGAGGGTTGGAGAGATAATTAGGGAGGAGGTTGGACAGGAGAAGTATACTGAGGTTCTACCATACTTTGCTGTTTGTAGTAGATGTGGTCGAATTTATACTACTAGAGTTTACGATTTTCTTCCTAAGGAAAATAAGGTTCTCTATGTCTGTGAGGGAATGGAGGTTAAGGGTAGATGGCTTGAGGGATGCGGATTTAGAGGTGAAGCTAACTATGCTAGAGGTGAGGGTAAGCTTAGTTGGAAGGGTGAATTTGCTGCTAGATGGAAGGCTCTTGACATAAGATTTGAAGCTTATGGTAAGGATATTGCTGATTCAGTTAAAGTTAACGATAGAATTTGCTTGGAAATTCTTAATCATCATCCTCCATTGCATGCACGTTATGAGATGTTTCTTGATAAGAGTGGAAGGAAGATTTCTAAGTCGGCTGGAAATGTTTTTACTCCTCAAGTCTGGTTTAGGTATGGTTCTCCACAATCCCTTCTACTCTTAACTTTGAAGAGATTTGTTGGTACAAGGAAGCTTGATGTTACTGATATTCCAAAGTATATGGATGAGCTTGACAGACTTGAGGATATTTATTTTGGTAAGATCATACTGGAGGATGAATTGGAAAGGGCTAAGTTAATTGGACTTTACAAGTATTGCTGGTTGATGAAGCCTCCAAGAAAGCCTAGAATTCATGTTCCATATAATTTACTAGTTTACCTAGTTAAAGTTGCTCCTAGGGGCAAGGAGTATGAATTTGTATTAGATAAGTTGAAACGTTATCGTTTCATACCGAAGAATATGGGTTTAAATGATGATTTAAAGCAGAGAATAGATTATGCGATTAATTGGGCTAGAGATTTTGGAGAGGAGATTAGGGAGACTGTAATTGAACTGTCTGAAGATGAAGTTTTAGCGGTTAAGCAGCTAATTGATTTCCTTAAGTCAAGTGAGGCTTCATCTGCTGATAAAATACAGAATGCAATCTTTGAGATAGCGAGGGCAAATAATATACATTATGCAGTTTTCTTTAAGAAACTTTACATGATCTTGCTTGGCGCTCCAAGGGGGCCGAGACTCGGCCCATACATAATGGCTATGGGTAAGGATAATGTTATTCAAGCATTGGAGAGGGCTTTGAAGAAGAGTTAAATTTATTAGGAAAGCTATATTTAGGGGTCTTGTTCATTAAACTATTGTCGGCTATGCCTTATCTAATGATTTTATCATATATTATAGAGGGTTGAGTATGAGTTGGGAAATTACAGTTGTTAATTATTCTGAGAGCTTTTGGAGGGATGTTGAAGACATTTTAGCTGAATATAAAATTCCTCTTGGAAGAACTTTGAGTAGAGATGAAATTAAAAACTTTATATCTAAGGCGGCTAATAGGCAGCCTGACGGCTTCTTTGTTGCTCTTTCAGGTAGAGATGTTGTTGGCTTTTCAATTGCCTTTTACTTTGACCTATTTGGTGTAACATGCATTGACCATTTACAGGTTAGAAGAGATTGGCTTAACAGGCAAGTTGAATCTAAGTTGATTGAAAAATGCTTGGATTGGGCTAGGAAAAAGGGTGCAAGAATTATTTATGCTAAGGTTGCTGATGTTGATAAAAATTTAATTGAACTTTATAAGAAGAATGGTTTTCAAATTACAGGTTATATTCCCAGGTATTTCAAGAAGGATGTTGACGCCCTACTTTTTGTAAGGAGTGTAAAATAGATTTCAAGCTCCAATTAATTTAGTTTTTATGAATATGAATTTCACTTTTCACATGGTATTTTCCATTGCTATGTAGAATATAAAATAAATGTTCTTATATTCTAATCTTGTCTTGATTAGATCAAATATATTTAGCGATATTGAAATACAGAAAAATACTGGTAGATGAGTTCTAGTTTATGGTAGAAGGAATAGCTTTTATTGGAAATCCATAATTATGACCATATTTCTTTATTAATAGGACTAAGGAAATTCTTGTTGACCAAGAAGGAATCTTTGAATTTAGCTTAATGCCCTCATTTTTCATGTTTTACCCTCGACATTTATGTATTATGGTGTTTAGAGTTAATAGTTATTAGAGTTTGAATGTTATTTTAAATATTTTGCCTAATAGTAGATAGTTTAATTTAGTTTAGGTATCTCCTATTATTTTGGTGATTATTTTGAGGTTAAGTAACTTCATTCACCTGGTTGATAATACACTTGCAAATATCTATGTAGTAGTAGTGGATAATGGCTACTTGATAATCGATGCAGGCTTACCTGAAAATCTTGATAGAATTATCTCCTATTTGAGGGAGAATGATTTCGATTTAAATAATTGCAGGGGAATTATTGTTACTCATTATCACTTTGACCATACTGGCTGTTTAGCTGATTTGAAGGAGACTTTAGAGACTATTGTTTACGCCCATAAAGATGAAGCCCCATTTATTAGTGGTGAATTAAAGCTTCCTAAGGGCCGTGAATTTAAGCCGGTTAAGGTTGATGAAGTAGTAGTGGATGGCGATGAAATTTATGGTTTGAAAGTTATTCATACACCGGGACATACACTTGGAAGTATCTGTCTATACCATCCATTGGAGAAGGCCTTGTTTATAGGTGACTTAATAGTTCATGAGAACAATGTCTTATCTGAAATTCCAGTTGAATACTCATTGGATCCAAGTAAAAATAGAGAGTCTATTAAGCGTGTATGTGAATTAGTTAACTTTGAAATGTTATTGCCAAGTCATGGTGAGCCTATTCTAAAGAATGGTAGAAGGAAGTTGTTTGCTCTAATTCAAAGCTTTTCAAGTTAGTGAAGATAATTCCGCTTCTAAAATTAAAACTTTAAATTAATTTAATGGATTGACTGCTGTTGACAATGTTTCCTTGGGTCTAATGGTGCTGGTAAGACAACTATTATCAGATTGTTAACTGACCAGTTGAAATCAACTAGTGGTAGTGCTAAAGTTTAATTCAGATGATATTTATTGAGGATGTAGTTGGATGTTAGTGATAGCTTCCTTAATTAATGAGATAAGCTTAATATTCTCAAATGTTTAACTAAAGGGTTATAATAGTTTTCCTAAACTTAATTATGGAGGTTATATTGTGATCAGCTATTATGAGCTTCCAACCCCAATGGTTCTTGTTAACCTTGATAAGTTGGAGAAAAACATTTCAACTGCAGCTAACTTGGCTAGGATGAATAATAAGGTCTTATGGCCAATGTTTAAAACTTCTAAGTCATCTTATATAGCTAACTTGCAGGTTAAAGCTGGTGCCAACGGTTTTCTTTGCAGTAGTGTTTATGAAGCTGAAGTATTAGTTAAGCATAATTTAACTAGGAATGTTATGATTGCATATCCTATTGCTGATAAGACAAGTTTAAACCGCTTAGTTAAGCTAGTTGAAAATGATGTTAGGGTTATAATTAGATTAGATAACTTGAATTTAGCTAGCTTTATTAATGAATATTTAAGAGAGAGTCATTTGAAACTTGAATATTGTGTTAAGGTTGATGTTGGATACGGTAGATTAGGAGTGAATCCTGAGAGAGTTGGAGAATTTGTTAAGAAGCTTAAGAAATACTCTAATCTACAGTTTATAGGTTTAGTTACTCATCAAGGAAATGCCTATGAAGCATGCAATCCAGGTGAGGTTAAGGAAATTGCTATTAAAAGTGCTAACCTAATGGATTTAGCCTTAAAATCTTTAAATAAATATGGTTTTGAACCTGAAATTATTGGTGCTGGTTCTACACCTACCTTTAGATTTGATGTTGGAAATCCTATTTATACCCATCTTTTCCCTGGAAACTACATTTATTATGACAGAATGCAGGTACTTGTGTATGGTTCAACCTCTATTGAGGATTGTGCATTAACAGTACTAGTAACTGTTACTTCAATTCCAGAGCATGCAGATGGGAGGATTGCAATAATTAATGCTGGAAGCAGATTTTTTGATAAAAGAGTTCATGGACATTTGCAAGGTTATGGTCAATTAGTTGAGTATCCTAAGGCTATCTTAATCAGTGTTTCTCAAGAGGTTTCAAAGTTAGATATCACACTGGAAAAGGGTATTCGTGTTGGTGAAAAAGTTAGGGTTATTCCAAACCATTCATGCTTTACTAATGATGGAGCTAACTTTGTAATAGGACATAGAGGTAAATATGTTGAGAAGATTATTCCAATAGATGCCAAGGGTGAAATTAGACTAAAGGATATAATTTTAGATAGCCTATTGTTAAACTCATAGCAATTCTCTCGTTAATTTTAGAGCATCATGCTTTAAGTAATTCTACAATGTAACATCCTACAAACTTTCAAGGTGTGAAGGATAAGATTCAATTGGATTGATAAAATTAAGTATATTACTTTTATGTTGGCTTGGATGGGCTGCTTCTCTCTTACCAGTAGCTGGTATATTTGCTAAAATGTTAAGTAGATATTTTCTGAGTTTATTGTAGATTACCATGGATATAATTCATCTTTCAATGTCTTTCAGCATATTTTAATATTGAGTTTTCCAATGCCATTTAGTCTGTCTCTCTAACTCTATTTTGCTTGGATAAGTTTTCTTGTTCCGTCCCTTATTTTCTCTAATGTTTCTCCTCTCGGTTTCCCTTTAAAGTCGATGTTTTCAATTATTTTGAAGCCTGCTTCAGATAATGTTTGAGCTATTTTTCTTCCAGCTATGCTACCCCATCCATAGGCTGACAGTATAAGCACTGGTTTATTTGATGAAGCCTTCTTGGATATTAGGTTAACTATGTATTGAATTGTTGGGAATACATCTGCGTCATATGTTGATGTTGCAATTATTAATGCTTCTGCATCTATGACTTCTCCAAGTAAATCGCTTATGGAGGATTGATGTTCATCTGTGAATTTAAAGATTAATGGTTGGTAATTATTTTTCTTTAGCTCGTCTATTGCTATTGATACTGCTTCTTCTACGCATCCATACATTGAGCTGTAAATTATTACAATTTTTCCTTTTTCACCCTCGCCTTTAGCCCATTTTAAATATGCATCTATTATAGTTTCAAGATGTTTTCTCCAAATTAATCCATGTAGTGGGGCTATTATATTGATTTTTAATTTTTGTTTAACAATCTTGTCTATATTCTTTATTATGTGTCTTCTATGGCGTCCAACTATGTTTATGACGTATTTTCGTGCGAGGGGTAATATTTTGTTTACAACTTTAATATCATCATCAAATATGGTTGGCGGTATTCCATAACTACCAAAGGCATCTCCAGTTAGTAGTATGCCATCTTCATCTATGTATGTCATGAATGTGTCTGGCCAATGAAGCCATGGAGTATAAATGAACTTGAGTTTCTTATCTCCAATAATGATCTCTTCACCATCCTTTAATGCTTTAAATTTCGGTTTTATGTGATAGAATGCTTCTAGCATCCCTAATGCTAGACTATGTCCTCTTACTTCTGCTTTAAAGTTATTTAATTTGAGTATTTCTGGTATTGCTCCGCTATGATCTTGTTCCATGTGATGTATTATGATATAATCAATATCTTTAGGATTAACTATTTCACTTAACTTCTCTATGAATTCGCTTGCGTATTTTTGCTTCCAAGAATCAAATAATATTGTTTTCTCATCGGTTACGAGTAAATATGCATTATATGTTACTCCTTCAGGAACATGCCATAATGCTTCAAAGAATTTTACTTGGTTGTCATCAATTCTTAAGATATAGAGGTTTTCTGTGACTTTTTCAATATATGTTTTCATACTTTTCCTCCCAAATATTCATTAATTTGAAAATAATTTCTTTTATCTTTCTATTAAGATGAATATTTGTCTTAATATTTAAAACTTTGAAATAGAATATATGAAGATTTAGAATTTAATTTTTATAGTTCTTCTAGTAAGATTGTCAAGAAGTTATGGTGAGCCTCCTACATTTAGGGTTTATAGGAAATCCAAATATGTTACATCCCTTCTTTTTACTTTTTCTTAATAGAATGCAATTATATTCTTCTCACATAGTTTTAATACCATAGAGTTATTACATCAAGACTTGTATTTCTTTTAATCCAATCTATAACGATGGTGATTATTTAGACTTATTTGCCTATCCAAAGATTGAGATGATTTTAATGATAATATTTCTTATGTTTTATATAGAATTATTGAATCAGTTGTTTATTTTATTTTTTCTAAAATTATTGCTGGACATATCTTCATGATTCCTTTCATTGAATTTAACTTTTTAATAAATTTAGTTAATTCTTCAGAGTTTTTGAACCAGCATTCAATCATTATCATATGGTCTCCACTTGAGGAATATAGGCTTTGAACTTCTTCCATTTGTTTCAGTTTTTCTATGGTTGATAGTAAGTATTCTGGTTTTGTATCAATTCCTATTAATGCATTTATTTCGAATCCAATTTTTCTTAAATCTATTTCAATAGTGTATTTTTTAATAATTCCTTTTCTCTCTAGTTTTCTCACTCTCTTTCTTATTGCTGTTTCACTTACTCCTAACATTTTTGCTATTTGTACAAATGGTATTCTAGCATTTTGTCGTAGAATTTTCAATATTTCAATGTCTGAAATTCGAACCATAAGATTTATAAATTCAAACAAATATATAACTTTAACGGAACTTGGAGGTTAAATATATGAAGGAAACAATCAAAAACTTAGTTAAAGCTTTTATTGGCGAAAGTCAAGCAAGAAACCGCTACACCTTTTATGCAAAAATTGCAAAGAAGGAAGGATACCAACAGATCGCAGAAGTCTTCTTAATTACTGCTGAAAATGAAAAAGAACATGCATACAACCTCTTCAAATTAATTAACAAATTAAAACAAGAAAGCGGTGAAAAATTAGATGAAATTGTAGTAGAAGCAGTTGCACCAACAATTCTTGGAAATACCATTGAGAACCTAAAGGCCGCAATTGCAGGAGAAAATTATGAACACACTAAAATGTATCCAGAGTTTGCCAATATTGCTGAAAAGGAAGGTTTCCCGGGAATTGCAAGTAAATTGAAGGCTATTGCTAAAGCAGAGGAACATCATGAAGAAAGATTCAAGAAACTGTTAAGGGAAGTTGAAGCAGGAACTGTCTTTAAGAAGGAAGATAGTGTATGGTGGGTTTGCCGAGAGTGTGGATATATACACTTTGGGAAGGAGCCGCCTGAAATTTGTCCATCATGTGGCCACTCAAAACACTATTTCCAGCTGAAATGTGAAGAATATTAAGGTGATAATATTGGATAAAAAGGATAATCCAAGGACAGTCATTGGAAACATTATAGAGTCTATTCAATCGTTAAAAATTTATAAGTGCAATATTTGTGGAAATGTTGTTGAAGTCTTGCATGAAGGAGCAGGACAACTTGTATGCTGTGATCAGCCGATGGTGCTACTTGAAGAGAAAACTGATGATATTGGTAGAGAAAAACATGTTCCAGTAGTGGAAGTTATAGATGAAGGTTTAAAGGTTAAGGTTGGATCAATACCTCATCCCATGGAAGAGCATCATTTTATCGAGTGGATTGAAATCATTGTAAATGGCACTGTTTATAGAAATTTTCTCAAACCTGGAGTTAAACCCGAAGCTACATTCAAGATAAAGGTTGGAAAGGTCAAAGTGAGAGAGTACTGTAACCTTCATGGATTGTGGAAGGCTGAAATATGAGTATCGTTACCACTTGTTTTAAGAGATTTGCATATATATCCATGAGTTCGAGATATTTAATAAGGGGCGATGTAGAAGATGGAAAATAAAGAACAAATGGTTCTTGATGCAATGAAGAAGGCTGGAAAGCCTGTTAGACCTGGCGATGTTGCAAAGATGATAGGTTTAGATAGCAAGGAAGTTTCAAAAATTATACGTGCATTGAGGAAGAAGGGTAAGGTTATTTCTCCTAAGCGATGCTACTATGCACCAGCATAAGCAGATAAATTTAAACTCTAAGCTTCCTCTCCCTTTTATTTCCATTTAATTAATACTACTGGTTTTTTTCCAAGATATTCTGCTGCAGTTAAAACTTTTATCCCCTCTTTTTCTGCTTTTCTCCAAACCTCCTTTGTATGTTCTTTAAATTTTCTCTCCCTTGGTAAGTGGTGGTCATATATTATTACATTTGCATTTGCTTCTTCAATTATTTTTATTGCATTTTCTATTGTTCTTTTAAGGTTTATTTTATTAAGCATGTATCCAAGCATATATGTCATTGGCCCATCTAATATTATTACTTTGGGTTTTTCATTTATTATCCATTTAGCATAGTCTTCTATTATTGGTCCATTTAAATCTGATGTGTATAAAAGTTTAAATTTTCCAGCTTCTATTACTACCCCTACAACCCATCCAACTCTTGAAAATTCTATGCCATGAAATAGTGGCTCTGTAAATTTAATTTTTAAACCTTTATATTCAACTGATTTATTGTCTGTGAATATCAGTTTAGTTTTATTTTCCTTAAAATAATATTCTGGGATTCTCTTCCATTTAACCCATTTTTCTGTTCTTTTTTTAAACCATTTTAAACCTTTATTTAATAGTTCTCTTTTTCTTTCAGTATAGTCACCATAGTTTCTGCTTAAAGCTTCTTTTAACTTTACTAGTGGATTTGGATAATCTCTGATTTCTGCTTCTAGCATTACGTCTTTTAGATGAATTCCTCCTTGTTCCATGAATAATTTACTGTAGAATTCTAGGGCTCGTTTTCTTTGTGAATCATTGATGTATTCATTGGGGTTTTTGGCTAGAATTACTTTTTGAGAGTAAATTTCTTTTTCAAAGTCTATGAAGTGATCGTAATGATAGTGAGTTATAATGATTATGTCTGCTTTTTTCATGTTTTTCCTAATTTTCTTTTCAGCTTCAATTGTCCATTTAAGTTTAAGTTGATATGGTGCTGGAAATGATGGTTGCATTATGGCTACTCCCGGGTCTATAATTACTTTAATGTCTTTATGTTCTATTAGGGTGCATGATGATTTTGCTCCTAGAGAGTCAAACCATATTAGGGTAAATTTTGCCATTTCTCTACCATTCTTTTTCATATTTACTTATTTAAGGCTAATTTGATGTTTTACTGTTAACTCTTATATTTTAGCTATTTCATTGATTTATTTTAGGTGATAAATTGATTGACATTATTGGGTTGATGTTTTGGATTCTACTTTTTGTGACGATGCTCTGGCCACAAATTCAGCTTAGAAACATTAGGGCGGCTAGACTGAATTTGATTAGACAACTTGAACGTAAATTGGGTTTCAGGATAATTACAATGATTCATAGGCAAGAGCGAATAGGTTTCTTCAATATACCAATTTACCGGTATATTGACATTGAAGACTCAGAGGCTGTTTTACGTGCTATCAGGACAACTCCTCCTAATAAGCCAATTGCATTGATAATTCATACTCCAGGTGGCTTGGTACTGGCTGCCTCACAGATAGCAGATGCATTAAATCGTCATCCAGCAAAGAAAATCGTTATAATTCCCCATTATGCAATGTCTGGTGGGACTTTAATTGCACTTGCAGCTGATGAAATTTGGATGGATCCTAACGCTGTTCTGGGCCCTCTTGATCCACAATTAAATAAGGGGAACATCTCTTATCCTGCACCATCTGTTCTGAGAGTTGTGCGGGAGAAGGGTGTTAAAGATGTTTCAGATGAAACTTTAATACTGGCAGACTTAGCTGAGAAGTCTATTAGACAGACAAAAAATATTGTAGTCAACTTGTTGAAAAATAATTTAGGCGAGGAGAAAGCTAGAGAAATTGCCAATATACTTACTGAGGGAAGATGGACCCATGACTATCCCATAACAGCTGAAGAAGCCTTGAAAATGGGTTTGCCAGTAAAAATAGGTGTACCTGAAGAAGTTTATAATTTGATGGACTTATATCCACAGGCACAGGTCCGTAGACCAGGAGTTGAATATATTCCCTATCCAACCACACCCATACCTAGACAGAGAAGAGAGGTTTAATCCTTAATTTTTTGCTCCAGCAATTTTGCCTTCTTTTTAATTATTAGCTTTGAAATAACCTTACTTCTACTTTCACTTTGTATTTTATAGTTTTCTTCAGCTTCAAATCTAACTTGTTCAACAATTCCTCTTAGTATTTTTTCAAATTCCTTATCAACATACCATTTTTTAGGTTTAATATTTCTACACATTATTGCAATGTTTCTTCCAAGGTTTGCTGCGTCTAGGACTGCTGATTTCTTGTTTAGCACGTCTCCTTTTTCATGGTAGTATGCTAGTGCCCATGGTGGAATAGTTACTCCCATGCTGTTTAGTACTGCGTATAAATTTGAAATTACTTGGATGGTGCCACTATCATTTCCTACTGCTATTATTCCAGCAACTTTTCCTTCTAGTAGACATTTTCCATTGATGAATATCATATTTTCAAAAATTGTTATTCTATCAATGAAGTTTTTCATTTGAGATGAGGGTGCATACCAATATACTGGAGTAGCTAATATTAAGCCGTTGGCTTTCAATATTTTATCATATATCATCTTCATATCGTCATTTATTACGCATGGATATTGACATGCCTCTTGTATGTCACTTAGACATCCGATACATGGCTTTATCTCATAATCGTATAGGTGGATTATTTCAGTGTATGCACCATATTGTTCTGCTGCTTTGACGGCTATGGATAACAATTTAAATGTGTTGCCATATTTTCTTGGCGACCCATTTATACCTAGAATGTATGTCTTCATAAAATCTTCCTCCATTAGAGTTGAATGGTAAATGAATGCCCTATTTTATTGGGGGGTGTTTGTCTTGGAGATAATGTTCAAGCTTAAAATTAAACTTTACTATTTGTCTTGTCTTCTATACTGTTAAGTTAAGTTTAAATAAAAATAGAGGTGATATGGTGGCATTTATTTTAAATTAAACTTTTTATTATTTTTCCTTCCTTTACTACCATTAATATGTTTTCCGTTTTCCTTAGTATTTTAATATCTTTTAGTGGATTTCCATTTACGACTATGACATCTGCTACTTTACCTTTCTCTAATGTTCCAATTTTCCTTTCTAACCCTACTGCTTCAGCTGCATTTCTTGTTGCGGCTATTATTGCATCCATAGGTGTCATTCCCACTTTTTCTACTAATAATTGAAGTTCAAGAGAGTTGTCTCCATATTTAAACGCCTTTAATCCTCCTATGAAGTCTGTTCCAGTTGCAATTTTCACTCCTGCTTCATAGGCTTTCTTTATATTTGCTACATGGATTTCATGTACTTCCTTTGATTTCCTTAGCCCCCATTCAGGTATACCTAATTCTTTACCATACATCAATATTTGTTCTACTATTGAGAGTGTTGGAACTATTACTGCATTTTTCTTTTTGGCTAATTCCATTCCTTCTTCATCAATGAAAATACCATGTGCAATAACTTTTACTCCAGCTTTTAATGCATTTATTATGCCTTCTGCTCCTTGGGCATGTGCATGTACAAATCTATGGGCATGTTTTGCTTCTTCAACTATGGCTTCAATTTCTTCTAGGGTGAATTGAGTATATTCAGGCCGGTCTTTCTCTGACATTACTCCCCCTGTAGCCATGATCTTAATGAAGTCAGCGCCTGCACGTAAAGCATATCTAGCAGCCTTTCTACATTCATCAACTCCATCGCAGATGAGAGATGAAAATACTGTTGGCATTCTAGTTGTTCTTGCATCCACGTATTCTATTGGTAGGAAATGTTGATCACCATGGCCAAAGGTTTGAGATAAAGTATGACCTGCAGCTACAATTCTAGGAGAAGTAATTGTTCCTTCTTCCTCAGCTCTTTTGAGTTGAAGAGCAATAATACTGCCTGCATCTCCCATGGTAGTGAAGCCTGCATTTATTAATGCCTTTAAATCTCTTATAGCTCTTGCAACTAAAGTAGCGTATGGTGTTAATAATGGTTCACGAATAAAATCACCTGTTCTAAGCCCAGTTAAATGCACGTGTGCATCAATTAATCCAGGCATTACTGTTTTTCCTTTAACATCAATTACCTTTGCTTCCTTGGGTATCTTAATATTCTCCATACTTCCTACTTCTATTATAACTCCGTTTTTGACAATTATGCCTCCATTTTTCACTGCCGGTTTACCAGTACCATCAATTATGTATCCATTTACAAGAGCTAAATATGACAAATAAATCCCCTTCAATCACTCATAAACCTACTGAATATAAGGTTAATGATTTCTTAAAATAAATTGTAATCACTTGTCATAATGTTATCATTCTTGTCTGAGAGCCACTACTGGATCCAGTTTAACAGCTTTTCTAACCGGGTAAATTCTTCCTATAACTCCTGGTAAAATATTATGCTCCTAGATCGTATATTACCTGGAATCCCCTTACTTTGTTTTGGTTTTTCTTGATCCATTTTTCGACATAGCTACATTTGACTACTATTTTCTTTACATTCATTTTCTTTGCATATTTTATTGTTTCTTCAACTATTTTTGATGCTAATCCTAATCCTCTATATTCTGGTGGGGTATATGTGCTTATCATATACATGGTGTCTTCCTCAAGTTTAAATTGGTGGTATGCTCTTTTTCCGTTTTCAATTTCAATATAGAATAGTTCTCCTTTTTCTTTTTTTACTTCTTTAAGTTTAGCTTTAATTGACTTAACATATTTATTAGCATTTAATGCTGCAACTGCTCCATCACCAGCAGCTATAACTACTTGTAACCCTCTGCCTGTACAGTCTCCTGCTGCATATACTCCTGGAATATTGGTTTCTTGATTTAAATTTACCTTTATAAATCCAATTCTATTGAGATTTAATCCAGCCTTCTTAAATATTTCAGTTTTTGGTTCATCTCCTTTGGCTATGAAAACCGCTGAAACCAATATTTCTCGTACTTGTTTATCTTCTTCAATTTTGATTGCTGAAACTTTTTCTTCACCAATTATTTCAATCAGCTTTGCATCTATAATTTCTACTTTTTCATTTTCTTTTAATCTCTTGATTAATATTTCAGGTGCTTCAATTTTTTCTTCATCGGTTATTAAGTATACTTTATTGGCAATGCTTGACAAGAATAATGTTTCTTCAAGGGCTTTTTCTTCATTTCCAATTACTGCTACATTTTTACCTTTGAAGATTGGGCCATCACATACTGCACAATAGCTTACTCCTTTTCCAATG
Source organism: Candidatus Culexmicrobium sp. (assembly GCF_058356305.1). NCBI lineage: Archaea > Thermoproteati > Candidatus Culexarchaeota > Candidatus Culexarchaeia > Candidatus Culexarchaeles > Candidatus Culexmicrobiaceae > Candidatus Culexmicrobium > Candidatus Culexmicrobium sp. The sequence continues at coordinate 174,811 of NZ_JBTVBB010000012.1, read as the reverse complement.
AGTTTTGCTTCTCCAGGTTTTAGAGCCTTTCTTTTTTCTAGTCCAGTAGTAATTATGACAGTAATTGTAGAGTACTCTCCCTCTCTTGTCTTAACTTTCTTAATTTTACCATTTAATTCTAGGTCAACTACTGCTTCCGGATATTTTATTTTAGCTCCAAATTTTTGTGCTTGTTGAAACATTTTATATGCTAATTCTAATCCATTAATTGGTTCAAGTAGTCCAGGGAAATTTTCAAGATGTGGTATTTCACCTAATTTGCCGCCAGGTGCTTTTTTCTCTAATACTAATGTTTTTAGTCCTGCTCTTGCTGCATATATTGCTGCTGATAGTCCTGCTGGTCCGGCACCAATAATTATGACATCATAAATAGTCATTTAAATCACCTTAACCTAACAAAATAGAGTTATTTTCAAAATAATATATGTAATCCCTTACATTTTTGACTTTTATACTTTATTAGGCTGCTTTGCTTCGTTTAATTTAAATTTCTTTGGGTTTAATGAATTTTAATCCAAGCCTCTTCAATACTTCAGTTAGGTATATTTGTTGGGCACTTTTCTCAACCATGCATGTTAGTCTATAGGCTATTTCAAGTGTTGATGCTGCAGTAAATGTTCCATGCCCTCTTACGATAACTGCTTTATACTTCTTTAGTGTTGATGCAACATTTACAGCTAATTTCTTTGATCCTGCTCTTCCCTCTATCACTGGTATTGATCTAAGTACATAACTTGCTTCCATATCTATAGGTTTAACTTTATCATAAAAGAATGAAATTGCTATCGCATAGGGGCTATGGACATGTATTATAGCTAGATTTCTTGTTTGATTATAAACTTCCCTGTGTACTATTGTTTCTATTGAAGAAATTGCGTCAAAGCTTGTTATTTCTTTTAAATTAACCTCTATTACATCTTCAGGTTTAATGTCCTCAAGGGTGCATCCATGTCTAGTTATATACATTTTATATCCTGATTTAATGCTCATATTTCCTCCATGCCCTGCTACATAGCCTTTTTCGCTAAGTTTTCGGCCATATAGTCGAAATAACCTGTAACATTCTTCTTTAAGCTTCATGTTTAACCCACTCTAATTGAAGTTCCTTAAGTTTCTCTAGTTTAGGTTTTCCTTCCTTATTCCATCCTCTAATTTCATAGTATTTTTCAATCATTTCTTCTAATGGTACTTTGTTCATTAATCTTATTGGAAGTTTGTCATCACTTTTTGTGAAGCCTTCTCTAATGTTGAATAGTCTCTCAAGATTCCATATTCTCTCTCCAATCTTCATGATTTTTCCTCTGTCAAATTCGACTCCTGTCACAGCTGTTAAAATATTTGATATAAATTCATCGTCTAATTCAAATATTATGAACTTACATAATATTAGTGAGTCTATTACTGTTTGAAAGTCTTGGCTTAATGCTACTAGATCTGGTTTAAAAATCATTGTTTTCCTGTCTATTAGTATGGGTAGTCCAAGAACTTCCATGGAAACCATATATGCTCTTAAGTGGCATCCTCCTCTATTTGAAGTTGCATAAGCTAGTGCTTGTCCATAAAGCTCTCTTGGGTCATAAGCTGGTAATTCTAATCCTTTAACAGTCATTGCCAATTTATCTGCTTTAAAATGTTTAGCTAATTTTTCTACACCTAGTGAAGCTATCTTACCAATACTTTCTCTCCTGACTATCTTATTTATTATTTCTTTAATTGATTCAAAGTCTCCCCATTCAATTTCCTCATTTACTATTCCTTTTTCACTTAATTCCATTAGGCATGCTATGACTCCTCCTGTACTTATAGTGTCAAGTCCATATTCGTTGCATAGGTCGTTTAGATATATTACGTGCTCCAATTTTTCCAACTGACAGTTTATTCCTAGAGACCATATTGATTCAAATTCTGGGCCGTACACTTCAGTCTCATTAGTTTTAGTTATGATTTTACATGCAATTGGACAATAAATACAGGCTTTATGCTTTACGATATAGCTACAGACTTTATCTCCAGAGAATTTCTCTGCCCTCATCCATTTTTTCTTTTGGAAGTTTTTTGTGGGTAATGCTTCTATGTTGTTAATTATATTTGTCAGAAATGATGTTCCAAATTTTGGTAGAACCTTTCCTGTTAGAGGATTTATACTTAATCTTTCTATTGCTTTTTCTCTTAGTTTTAACAGTTCTTCTTTATTGTATACTTTGATTTCTTCATTTCCTCTAATTGCTATTGCTTTAAGTTTTTTTGATCCCATTATTGCTCCTAGTCCACCTCTACCAAAGAAATTTCCACTACATGTAGCTATACATGAGTATAGAACTAAATTTTCACCTGCGGGTCCTATACATGCGATTTTAAATTCTTTTCCATAATCTCTCTTGATTGAACTTATAGTTTCTGAAGTTTTTAATCCCCATAAACCCTCAGCATTTTCGAATTTTATTTCTCCATTATCTATGATGATTAAAGCTGGTTTTTCACTTACACCCTCTATTATAATGATGTCATATCCAGTATGCTTTATTTCAGGTCCAATGTATCCTCCCGCATTGGAATCGAATATAGTTCCAGTTAATGGTGATTTACTTATAACTGTACATCTGCCACTTGATGGTGTTAATGTTCCTGTCAATGGACCTGTGGAGAATATGATTAGATTCTCATGTGAAAATGGGTTAACTTTTGCCTTTATGAATTTAAATAAAATGTAGGCTCCCAGTCCCCTTCCGCCTAGAAATTTCATTAATGTATCTTTCCTTATTTCTATTACTTTCAGCTTTCTATTCGTTAAGTTTACTTTCAACATTCTACCTTTCCATCCGTACATTGTAATCCCCAATGTTTATTTCTTAGTATTACTTTAAAGTAATAATGTTAATTAACTTGCTAGGCTATACCTTTACTCTACAACCTTTGCAGTTGCAAATCTACTTCTAATGCTTGTTATTTCTATCTTAACACGGTCTCCAGGCTTTGTTCCTGGAACGAATATTACAAAGCCTTGAATACGAGTTAATCCTTCTCCACGTTTACTTGTCTCAGTAATTTCAACATCGTATTGCTTTCCTAATTCGACAGGTTTTCGAGTTGAAAAAGGCCTTCTTCTCGGTTTATACATTTATTTCCCTCCTTTACGTTAAATCAATCCTGGTTAGAAGAAGAATTATTATTGCCTCAACCAACCAGCCATTTAACATTGTTTTCCAATAATATAAGGGTTTTGTATCATGATTTCATTAATCATAAAAATTATCATGCGTATAATTTTGTAGGATGTTTTCATAAATCTTTGGTACAATAATTTCTTAGCATCCTGTTTTGATTATAATATATGTTTATGGGTAAGTGAATTTATTTAATGAGTTTATGGGGTTTTAGTGATTCAAAACGTAGAGAGATATAAATATATTAATATTTTAGAGTATAAATGATTGGGAATTTTATGAAAAATAATGTGGTGAGATACAGTTATAATCATGGTAAAAGGTTCTTAATCATTTTTTCACTAATTCTGTTATTTTCACTTAAATTTTATGTTGCTTCGATGAGTGAAGCAATAAATAAAGTTTACTTGGCTGAAATTGAAATGACAATTGATCATGGTGCTAGAACTTTCGTTGAAAGTGCTTTAAGTAAAGCTGAGAGTGATGGTGCACCATTAATTTTAAGGTTAAATACATATGGAGGTTTTCTAGACAGTATGGATGCCATTATAGATATGATATTAAATGCAAAGGTTCCCACTCTAGCCTGGGTTGCCCCTAAAGGTGCTAAGGCCGCTTCTGCAGGGACTTTCATTGCTCTGGCTACAGATTATATTGCAATGGCTGATGGCTGTGTTATTGGTTCATGTCAACCTAGACCTGAAGATCCAAAAATTATCAATTATGCTGCCGCTAGAATGAGAGCTCTTGCCGAAAAGAAATATGGTTTAAATGACAGTAGAATTGATATTGCTGTAAAATTTGTAACTGAAAACCTTGATTTAACAACTGAGGAGGCACTTAACTTTAAAATTGTCGATTTTAGGGCTAATTCCATTGATGAGCTATTAGAGGTGTTAGGCTGGAAGGGAGCACAGGTAATCACTCTTAAGCCAGGTTTAATTCAAAGATTCTATTCCTTCTTGAATGATCCTATGGTTATAGGTTTATTCTTTGAATTGGGTTTTTGGCTGATTTTAGTTGACATTTTTACTCCTGGTACTCAAGTATATGGCTTTGCTGGTGCTGCACTAATACTGTTGTCCCTATTTGGTATTGGAATTCTTGGTGCAAGTATGACTGCAATTGCATTGATGATTATAGGTGCAGCTCTAATTTTTGTGGAGTTAAAATATCCAGGTATACAAATTTTTGGCTTTGCAGGCCTAGTGCTATGGGTTTTAAGCATAATTCTTATGTATAGAGAGCAACCATACCTAGTTGTGACGATACCACATTATGTGGTTATTGGCCTCCTCGCAGTAGGGGGAGGCTTCCTCATATTTTATTTCCATAAGGTTCGTCGAGTTTTGAGGTTGCGGGGACGGATGTTTGATATTAAGAGACTGGTTGGAATGATAGGTGTTGCAAAAACTGATATTAAACCGGGCAAATATGGAGTAGTGTATGTTGCAACTGATAATTGGACAGCTTTTTCTGACTATGAAATTAAAGCTGGTGAAAAAGTTAAAGTTATAGAGGTGATTGGCTTTAAAGTTAAGGTTGAACCAGTGAGAGAAGAAGAATAAATGTTTTTAACCTTTATTTCCTATTGAATTTGGTGATTTGACTTGTTGTTGGCTGGTTTTCCACGTGTTAAATTAATTTCTCTTCCAACGCCATTAGAGTATGCACCACGTCTAAGCGATAAGTTGGGTATTAAACTCTATATTAAACGCGACGATGTAATGGAGTTAGCCTTCGGTGGAAATAAGGCTAGAAAACTCGAGTTTCTTGTGGCTGATGCTCTGTATAAGGGTGCAGACACGCTTATTACAACTGGTGCATTATGTTCAAATCATGCTCGATTAACTTCGGCGGCGGCAAGGAAGTATGGTTTAGATGTGGTATTGGTTTTAAGAACTGTTGGTCCGAAGGCTGTTAAGGGGAATTTACTCTTAGATTTAATGCTAGGTGCGGATGTTAGATTATTTGAGGGGGATCGAAGTAAAATTCCAGAGTTTATGGAAGAAATAGCTAAAGAGCTTTCTGAGAAGAATAGGAAGCCCTACATTATACCTGGAGGTGGAGCCAATGCTATTGGCTCTCTAGGCTATCTTAATGCTTCAATAGAACTTCTAAATCAATTTAATGAGATGAGAATTAAAGCTGATTATTTAATTCATTCAACAGGTTCGGGTGCCACTCAAACTGGATTAGCATTGGGTTTTAAGGCGCTTAACACAGATATCAAAGTTTATGGAATGTCTTGTAGTGGAAGTAAGAAACCTGTAAGTCAAGTGGTCAAGAGATTAGCTGATGAAACTTCCAAGTTAGTAGGATTACCAGTAACCTTGTCTTACGATGACATTATTGTGTTTGATGAATATGTTTGTGGTGGTTATGGAGTGATAACAGAGGAGGTTGTAGATGTAGTTAAAATGGTTGCTTGTCTTGAGGGATTAATACTTGATCCAGTTTACACTGGAAAGGCTATGCTTGGATTAATTGATTTAGTAAATAGAGGCGATATTCCCAAGGGGAGTACTGTAGTGTTTCTGCATACAGGTGGGACACCATTAGTTTTTCAGTATGAAGATGAATTAAAGAAGTATGGCTTTGAAGTTAGTTGGCCAAGCTAGTTTTATTTTTATATATAGGAATTTTTATATATATCTTTTTTAATACATATTTCTGGAGGATTATCAGTGTGGAATTTAAAAATGAAAAGGAGTTGGTTAAGATGCTGAAGGTACTTGCAAATCCATTAAGACTACAAATTCTTGCAAGTTTATCAGAGGAGCCGAAGAGTGTTTATGCCTTAGCTAGAGAATTAAATAAGCCCTATCCCCTTGTTCACATTTACTTAACTAGTCTAAAGAAGCTAGGTTTGATCAAAACAGTTAAAGTTGAAAAAAGATCTGAATCTCTTCCCCCAGTGAAATATTATGCTGTCAACGACTTTGAGATTACAATTACCCCCGATGTTATTAAAAAAATTTTAAAGAGAGGTAGAGAGTAATGGGTAAATTTTCGGCTTTCACCTTTTCATTGATAGTTATTGCGATTGGATTTGGAGTTCCAGTTGCATCCATTTACTTTACAGTTCATTACGGATTTAATGAAGTTTTGACTGGTTTACTTAGTGTTTTTGCAATTATTGGGGCTTCAGTTCTTGGTATTGTTGGTGTTGGTGAAGGAATATTTGAATCTCCATTGGAGGGTGCAAGTTCAATTGAAAGAGAAAAATTGAATATGCTTCGATCTAGTCAAAGAGCAACTCTTGAAGAGCTAGATGAAATTGCAAAAATTCTGAGAGAGATAAGGGATGCTTTAAAGGAGGTTCAAGAAATTGAGTAGAAAATTGAAATATTTGGGTGTGACTGATGAAGAGATAGTGGAGGAAATGAGGAGAAGACTTAGTGAAATTAAACTTCTTCTAATTGAAATTAGAGATTTAATTAAAGGTGCTGTAGGTGTTGAGTAATGGCTGAAAAATTTGATGAATATGAAAGAGCTTTTAAGCGTATACCTGAGGTGAAAATTAGTGGATCAGGCAGGGTTTCAAGTGATGAAGTAATTATTAGTGGTAGTGGAAGAATTCTAAGTGATTTTGAGACAAAGATTTTTAAGGTTTCTGGCTCCGCCACTTCTGAAGGTAAAGTTAAGGCTGAAATAGTTAAGGTTTCTGGTTCTGCTTCATTTTATGATGACATTGAGGCTATAGAAATAGATATTTCTGGTTCTTCTTCATTTAAAGGAAATGTCAAATGTAAGTTTCTTAAAGTTTCAGGTAGTTGTGAAATTTATCACGATTTAGTGGTTAAAGATTATCTGCGTCTTTCTGGATCATTAAGTGTAGATGGAGATATTATTTCTAATGGGACTCTAGAATTTAGGGGGAGTTTTAGAGTTAATGGAAATATGGAGGCTAATAGAATTTACATTGACATTGGAGGTAGATCTGAAATTAAAGGTTATATGAAAGCCTTAGACATTGAAGTTATAGGAAGAGAAGTAGAAAGTGGATTGATACTTTTTGGTATTACAATATTTGGCTATAAGCGAAAGAGATGGAAGCTTTATGCTTCGAATATTTATGCTGAAAGAACTGTTCGTCTTGAAAATGTTATTTGTAATAATGTTGAGGGATCAATTGTTGAAATTGGTCGTGGCTGTGAAATTAAGGGCAAAATACGGTATAGAGAGGAAGTTAAAATTCATCCTGAAGCAAAAATTGCAGGAGAACCTGAACAAATAGCTTAAATTAAAATTATTAACACTTCTAAATCTTCAACCATAATTCTTAAACATAATGACGACATAACTATCGGTGAAATCATCAGCTTTAATTTGGAGTGACTTCATGTGAGGGCAGTTTTCTTCGACTTCTGGGGTACAATGTTCATTCCAAGTGTTGATCTAGAGAAGTATTTTGAAATTAGAATTAAAAAGTTGCATGAAACCTTATGTAAAAAGCTTCCTAATTTATCCTTAAATAAAGTTGAAAATGTTTTCTGGACTATTAGGCGTTTATGTGATTCTATTAGGGAGCTTGAAGTTGAAGTACCTTTATCTTATGAGATTAAACTTATATTACATCATTTAGGTTATTATTTTTTAGATGACAACTTTATTAAGGAGCTTGCCTCCTCATATATGTATCCCTTTGTTTATTATACTAGACCTAGGGCTGAATTAAGATATGTACTTGAAGAGGTTCGAAATCTAGGTTTGAAGATTGGTTTAATATCTAATGTCATGAGTGGGCAACATATAATTGAAGTTCTCAAGCTATGGGAGTTAAATCATTATTTTGATGCCATGATTTTCTCTGATGTTGTTGGTTTTAGAAAGCCTAGACCTGAGATTTTCAATTATGCTTTATCTCTTTTAAATGTCAATGCAAGTGATGCAGTCTTGATTGGAGATGATTTTAATGCCGATGTTAAAGGTGCCCTAAATGCTGGTATGAAGGCTATATACTTGAATGTGGATAACGCTGATCTTGATTTTAAATGCACTATCAAAAATTTAAGTGATGCCTTGAAGTTTATTTTAACTTGGGTGCATTAGTATGCTGTAATTTTCTTCACGAATCTGCATCTTCTTCCTACAATTATCTTAGACAATGTCTGTGGGATTAATACTTCATTGCATGAAATTATACTGTCCACATATTTCATGAAAGTCTTCGAATCCACATCTTCATGAAATTTTAGTCTACCTATAAACATAAAGGATACTGGCTTACCATATTTTTCTAAATCTTCTTTTGAGATGTTTAATTCATCTACCCCTCTTACAATATCTATTTCAGTTTCCCTTAAACCTTCCCTGAAGGCTTTGGTTAATGTCCCTATGGTTGAGGAAAGCTTTTTGACTATTGATTCAGAACCCTTTAGCAATGTCAGATATAGTTTTATTGCCTCGTTTGTTACTTCGCCAATTGTTTTCCCCATCTCTCTAGCTACAATGGTTAATTGTCTATAAATTTCATCATCTAGTCCTCTTATGCTTATGGTTTTTGTTCTTTTCTTTTCACTCAAATTGTATCCCTTATAATACTTGTATGACTTGTAATATTTATCCCTTTTTGATGCCTAAGGCAAATCCGGTTAAGAAGGCAGCAGCAAATGGTAGATTTGCTATCGCTTGACTTATGATTGTTGATCCTTCACCCATAATTCCTCTAATCCAACCTTCAACTTTTTGGAATAATTCTTCATAATTTACGTTTAGTATCCCTTGCCATTGCAAGTACATTAAGGCGAGAATTAATAATCCAGAGATTATAAGTGTAAGTTTCAGTACTTTTTTGAATGCGTAACCTACTGCAAAGCCTGCAATTGCTCCAAAACCTAGTTGGAATATAATTGAGTTCCACTCACTCAATATATGTCCCTCTCACAACCACTACCTTAAAATAATTTATAAAGTCTTCTATACTTAATAACTGTTGACAATTTATTGCTTGAGGGTTATTATGTCTCATGGATGCATAATTGTTATGGATTTAGACCGTTTTAAAGAGTTAAGTAAAGCCAAAGGCTGGAGTGGATATACCCCAAATATTATTACAGGGACTCTAACTTTGCTTGTTGAAGATTTCATTAGAAAGCATTTTGCCGTAATGATTTATGGATTAGATGAAACTCGCGGAACTGAAGAGGTGATTTTAGAGATACCGAACTATAAAATTGAAGACTTAAATAGAATACTTGTCGATCTCGAAAATATTAGGAGGAATATTGAGAGACTTGGCGGTTCCATTTCTATAGCTGTAACTTTCGGTCCAATTTCTGGTAAACCTGTAAAGAATAGGAGAGAGGCGTACTCTAATCCTCTGTGGAGAAGAGCCTTAAAGCTGCTAAGGAAGGCAAAAAAGAGTGGTGGTAATAGAATTGTGATTGGTTAATAATTGTTGAATAATTGAAGTTTTATACTTGATTTAAATTATATGATATGGTGATAACTTGTATAAGCGGAGAGTTGAAGCCCGTTTTCTTAGAAGCAATGGTAAACCCAATTTTTCTGATAGAATTTATGAGAGGGAGCTTGAATTAGCTCTTATTTCCAAAAGACCAGTGGTGACATTATCTCAGACGGCACCGGTTAGGGAAGCTATAAGGATCGTAGTCGAGCATAATTTTCGAAGAATGCCAATAACTATGCCTGATAAACGGTTGATTGGAATTGTTACTGCTACTGATTTAGTGAACTACTTTGGTGGAGGTGATTATTTCAAGATAATTGTGGATAGACATGAAGGTGATTTATTCTCAGCTTTAGATGAACCCTTAGAATCTATAATGAAGAGAGATGTGATTAAAGCATTTATTGATGAATCCTTTGTGGATGTCTTAGAAAAGATGATTTTAAATTATATTGGCTCGGTCCCCGTTGTTGATGAAGATGATAGAGTTTATGGGATAATTACTGAGAGAGATATTCTACGTCATTTAGCTGACAAGACCACTAGTAGAAAGGTTGAAGAAATAATGAGTAGAGATGTCATCACTGCTTCGCCTGATACTATTGTCAAAGATGCTGCTCAAACAATGATTAGTTTAGGATTTCGACGTCTTCCAGTTTTGGATGAAGAGAAAATTATTGGAATTGTGGTGTCGACTGATATTGTCAAGTTATTTCAACCTAAAGTGGCGTTGAAATATTCAGCTAGAGGTAGTGTTTACGACTTAGTTAAGACTCCTCTTTCAGAAATAATGTCTTCTCCTGTAATTACAATAAATCCGGATGTGAAGCTTGGAGAAGCTGCCAGAATAATGATTGATAAAGGAATTGGAGCATTACCCGTAACAGAGGATGATAGGTTGGTTGGAATTATTACGGAAAGAGATCTACTATATGACATTGTATTGGAAGAGCGTGAATAGACAAGTACAACTCTGATTTTTGCCGTTAAGTTTGAAACAAGTGACATGTCATCCAGTTATATGTAAAACGCAATCTTTTTATTCTCAGCAGTTCACCTTTTTGGAGGCGTGGATGTCCAAGTTAACTATTGATGGTACCAACCGTCTTAAAATCTTTAAGCTTAAGGCACTTTCAAAATTTTCTTCTCCTTATGCGTTAAAGGCAATCCTAGTACTAGAGGATGGCCATGTATTCATTGGATGTGGCTTTGGGGCTCAGGGGCTTAGAATTGGTGAGGTTGTCTTCACTACGAGTATGGTTGGATATCCTGAGCAGATTACTGATCCTAGCTATGCAGGTCAAATATTAATATTCACTTATCCTCTCATTGGTAATTATGGAGTGCCTTCTAAGTCTTTATTAATTTGTAATTTTCTTTCATCTCCTTTTGAATCAAGCAATATTCAAGTCGAAGGTTTAATTGTAAGTGAGGAAACTATTCCAAGTCATTGGTCTTCAGTTATGAGTTTACATGAATGGCTCCTCTCTGAAAATATTCCCGGAATGTCAAGGGTTGATACTCGTTTTCTCGTTAAACATATTAGAGAACATGGGGCAATGATGGGTCTTCTCTATGTATGTGATTTAAATCAAAATGTAAATATTGAAACTCTTTACAATTTGCTATTAAATTCTCCTAGTTATGATGAATTGTCATTTCTCTCTAAAGTTTCACCAACTAAACCCATAATTCATGAACCTAATGGTGAGATTAGAGCTTCAGTTCTTCTAATTGACTGTGGAGTTAAATATGGTATATTGAGGGAGCTTCTAATTAGGAATTTAAGGGTTATTCGCATCCCTTATAATTATCCATTTGACAAGGCTGTTTCAGAATTTAATTTTGATGGAGTTGTCATTAGTAATGGGCCGGGGAACCCGAATCTTCTTATAAATGTTCAAAGGAATGTATCCAGGGCCATTGAGTACAACTTTCCAACTTTAGGGGTATGCCTAGGAAATCAGATTTTAGCTATTGTCATGGATGGAAGGATTTTTAAGTTAAAATATGGTCATAGAGGTGCTAATAAACCTGTAATTGACCTTAGAACTGGTTCATGCTTTGTAACAACTCAAAACCATGGCTATGCTGTTGATCCTAATAGCCTCCATGACAGTGGCTTTAAAATTTGGTTTATAAATGCAGATGATGGAACAATTGAAGGCTTATATCATTCCATGTATCCGATTATATCTACTCAATTTCATCCTGAAGCTTCTCCTGGCCCACTTGATTCTACATGGATTTTTGATTTATATTGTAAAATGGTGGTGGAAGTATGGAGACGCCAAAAAATGTATTAATTTTAGGTTCTGCTGCTATTAAGATTGCTGAGGCTGCTGAATTTGATTATAGTGGAAGTCAAGCTCTAAAGGCATGTAGAGAGGAGGGTGTCAAAACTATTCTCGTGAATCCCAATGTAGCAACAATACAAACAACCCATAAGTTAGCTGATCGCATCTATTTATTGCCATTAAAAGTTTATTTTCTAGAAAGAATCATTGAAGCTGAACGGCCGGATGGAATATTACTTGGATTTGGTGGTCAAACTGCATTGTCTCTTGGAGTAAAGTTGTATGATAAAGAAATCCTGCGACGTTATGGTGTTAAAGTTTTAGGGACACCTATTGAGGGAATAAAGAAAGCCTTAACTAGAAGTTTATTTAGGGAAACTATGATAGATGCAGGATTACCTGTTCCGCCTAGTAAGCCTGTTTCATTAATCGATGAGGCTCTTAAAGTTGCGGAAAAAATTGGCTATCCTGTTATTGTAAGGATTAGTTTCAATTTGGGTGGTCGAGGCTCATTTATTGCATATTCATCAGAGGAATTGCATAATAAGTTTCTTAGAGCAATTTCCCATAGTGAAATTAAACAGTTGTTGGTTGAAAAATATTTGAAGGGCTGGAAGGAAATTGAATTCGAAGTCGTAAGAGATTATAAGGGTAATTCTGTAGCTGTAGCTTGTCTTGAGAATATTGATCCCATGGGGATTCATACTGGTGACTCTATAGTAGTTGCTCCAAGCCAGACATTAACGAATCGAGAGTATCAAATTCTGAGATCTGCCTCCTTGAAAGTTGCTGAAGCCATTGAATTAATTGGTGAAGGAAACATTCAATTAGCTCTAAGTCCTAGGAGTGAATGTCACTATGTTATTGAAACTAATCCAAGAATGTCGAGGAGTAGTGCGTTGGCAAGTAAAGCTACAGGGTATCCATTAGCATACATTGCTGCTAAATTAGCATTGGGATATTCACTTCCAGAATTAATCAACAGTATTACTGGTGCTACAACGGCATGTTTTGAACCAAGTTTAGATTATATTGTCGTTAAAATTCCAAGATGGGACTTCTCTAAATTTTATAGTGCTAATGATATAATTTGCTCGGAAATGCAGAGTATTGGTGAAGTTATGGCTATTGGAAGGAATTTTGAAGAAGCCTTCCAAAAAGCAATTAGAATGTTAGACTTAGGTTTTCTTGGCTTGACTGGAGGTAAATGGTATGACTGTGATGAATCCCTAAATAACGTTTTAGATGAATTGAAAAAACGTAGGTCTTATTGGTTTCTATATGTGGCCAAGGCACTTAAACTTGGAGCCACAGTAGATCAAATTTCAAAGATATTAGATGTTGACAATTTTTATATTTACTCTATTAAGCGTATTGTAGATTTAAGTGAAAAACTAAGGCTACTTAAGCATTTAAGTGATGAGGATGCCGAAGCATTAATAGCTGAAGCTAAACGTTTAGGTTTTACTGATAAGCAAATAGCGTCTCTTTCAGGATTAAATGTGAAGGATTTGAGAAGAAAACGTCTTTTAAAAATCGGCTTACCAGTTGTCAAACAAATTGATACTCTTGCAGCTGAATGGCCTGCACAAACAAACTACCTATATGTAACTTATAATGGATATGATGATGACATTAATTTCACGTCAAATAAGAAGAAGATAGTGATTTTGGGTTCCGGTGTTTTTAGAATAGGTGTTTCAGTAGAATTTGACTGGGCTGTCGTAAATTTTGCTCAAACTGCAAGAGATTTAGGCTTTGAAGTAATTATAGTCAATTATAATCCTGAAACTGTGTCAACCGACTGGGATTTTAGTGATAAATTATATTTTGAAGAAATTAACATTGAAAGAATACTGGATATTTACCTTAAAGAGAAGCCTCTTGGAATCGTCACATTTACTGGAGGACAAATTTCTAATAATATTGCTAGGAGACTTGAGTCTAGTGGAATCACTCTACTTGGAACTAATGGATTATCCATCGATATAGCTGAGGATAGAGCTAAATTCAGTAAACTGCTAGATAAATTGAATATACGTCAACCATTATGGATTGAAGCTTACAAATTAAAGGAGGCAATTTCATTCGCAGAGCAAATTGGCTTTCCAGTTATTGTTAGACCTAGTTACGTTTTAAGTGGAGATGCAATGAAAATAGCATATTGCAAGAATGATTTAGTTAAATATATTGAAAGAGCAACTAAGATATCTAGAGAACGTCCAGTAATAGTTTCAAAGTTATTGAGGATGCTATTGAAGCTGAAATTGATGCAGTTTCTGATGGTAGATCTGTAGTTGGTTTAATTCTTGAACATATTGAAAATGCAGGTGTTCATAGTGGTGATGCAACCATAGTTACTCCTGCAAGAATAAGATTAACTAGGCAAACTGCAGCTAAAATCAAAGAAATAGCTGTCATATTAGCTAGAGAACTGAATATTAAAGGTCCATTCAACTTGCAATTTCTAATAAAGAACGATGAAGTTTACGTTATTGAATTAAATTTAAGAGCTAGTAGATCCATGCCATTTGCAAGTAAGTCTAGAGGTTTTAATTTAATGGACTTGGCAGCAAAAATAGTTTTGGATAAATATAAAATTGAATTTTCTAATCAAGACTTCTATGAACCTCCAGCTAGGGCATGGGCAGTTAAGACTCCTCAGTTCTCATGGCCGCAAATACATGGAGCATACCCCCATTTAGGTCCTGAAATGAAGAGTACAGGCGAAGTAGCTTCTCTAGGCTCATCTTTTGAGGATGCACTTCTAAAAAGCTGGCTTTCAGCACAGCCTAACAAACTCCCATGTAAGCAAAAACATATACTAATCTATACCTTTGTCGATAAAGACAGAAAAATACTAAGTGAGGTTGCTTCTTTACTTGCTGATCAAGGCTTCAAAGTATTAACAGTCTACGAGGGTCTTGTCTATGGGGTGAATTCTATAGATAATTCTAAGGCTAAAGAATTTGTTAAAGACGGGAAGATAGACCTACTAATAACAACTGGTTTTACACCAAGTTTTGATTATAAACTTAGAAGATTGGTTGCAGACTTAAATATTCCAATGATATTAGATGCCAATTTAAGTAAAGCTATAGTCCAAGCTATGAAGAGGATGGGTGATTCTCCTAATTTTGAAACACTTGAACTTTCTGAATATTGGATAAGGGGGGCTAAGACTAAGAAATACATCCAATTCGCATAATAGCTCACATCTCATGAATAAATAGTTGGGTAACTATAGTCTACGGCTGTATTAATCCAAAGTGTATTATGAGCTTATGTATACTTCCTTTACTGTATTTTACCTCTGCTCCTGCTTCTAACACCCAGATGCTCACTTCTCCTCCAGCTTCACCCTTACGCTTTATTCCAAAGTTTACTTCAATCTTGAAGTCTTCTAGTCTGAAGGGTGGTTGCGTTCTTTCAATTATCTTCATTATACCCCTAACTTCCTTGACTAACTTTGCAATTCCAAATTCAGGGATTTTTCTTCTAGCAATTTTTCTTTTAGGTGGTGTGGGCACCATAGTTAATGTTATTTTTTGAATCATTTCTTCAGATACTTCTGTTTCTCCATCAATTTCTATTGGTAGAACTTTAAGTCTGATTTTCCCTTCAGCTGTTTTAGTCATAATTGTTGATAGTTCTAGAATACATTTCTTAATTGTTATTTCCGGTTTTCCTGGAAGGGCTGTTGCTTGCGCAATTTCCTTTTTTATTTGCCTCAGTACCTCTTCTAAGGCAAATTCGCTTTTTTCCATTTATTTCACCTGTCTTTTAAATAGTTGATTGTTCAAAGTTATATGGGTTGTCAACTTGTAAACTAAAAATTTTATTTTGAAAATAGATTTAATTTAGTTATCTATTTTCTAATGTTGGCATGTTTTTCTTAAGACTTTTCCAGCGAGTTTTCCAGTGTGCTCACCTTTTTTAATGGTTAACATGCCGTTCACTATTACATACTCTATTCCTTCTGGATATTGATGAGGATTCTTAAAGGTTGCTCTATCTATTATTGTTTTAGGATTGAATATTACAATGTCTGCCCAGTATCCTTCACATATTAATCCTCGATTTTTTAAGCCTAATTTCTGTGCTGGTAGGGAGGTCATTTTCCTTATAGCTTCCTGTAATGTTAACACCCTTTGCTTTCTAACGTATTCTCCTAGTATTCTTGGAAAAGTTCCATAATTTCTTGGATGAGGCTTTCCTCTAGCTAATGGTCCATAGGGTGCATAGCTTGACCCATCAGTTCCAACCATCGAAACTGGATGCCGCATTATGTACTTCATATCTTCTTCATTCATCATGTGTAATATAATCCAAACTATTCCTTCTTCTTCAACTAGTAGATCGAATGCTGCATCAAATGGATTTACTTCCCTTTTCTTCGCTATTTCTGCAATTGTTAATCCTTCATAGTCTTTATTTTTCTCACAATATGCTATTACAATGTTCTCCCATCCAGCAGTTCCAGCTAGATTCTCCCATCCAGGTAACCCTTTTTCAATATCTTCTCTCATTTTATTTCTCATATGTGGATCTTGTAATCTCTTTAACATTTCTTCTATTCCTCCTTCATGTGCCCATGGCGGTAGGCATGCCGCTAGCCCTGTGCTTCCAGCCGTATATGGGTAAAAGTCACATGTGACTTCAACTCCTTCGTCTCGAGCTTTTTCTATAAGGCTTAGTACATCTTTGACTTTACCCCAATTTTCTTTACCTGCAGCTTTCATATGTGATATTTCAACTGGTATATTTGCCTCTTTTCCAATCTTAATTGCTTCTTCAACTGCTTCTAAAAGCCATTTGCTCTCACTTCTAATGTGACTTGAATATATTCCATTATATCTTGATGCTACTTTTGCAAGTTCAATTATTTCTTCAGTCTTTGCATATGATCCTGGAGTATATATAAGTCCTGTCGATAATCCGAATGCTCCCTCCTTTAATGATCTTTCTAAAAGTGCTTTCATTTCATCCAATTCATCTTTGGTTGGAGGTCTATTTTCAAACTCCATTACATTTATTCTTAAGGTTCCATGTCCAATTAATGGAGCTATATTTAATGCAATTCCTTGCTCTTCAAGTTTCTCAGTATATTCTTTTAATGTTGACCAGTCCCATACTACTTCTTCAGCTAATACTCCAGCTCTCTTCTTAAATATCTTAATTTTATCTGGAAGTATTGGTGATAAACTCGACCCGCAATTGCCTATGACTTCAGTTGTCACTCCTTGTCTTATTTTGCTCTCAGCCTTTGGATTTATAAGAATGAAAAGGTCTGAGTGGCTATGCATGTCAATGAAGCCTGGACATACAATTAAATTTGTGGCGTCAATGACTTCATCAGCTTTTGATGGGGATATTTCACCTATTTCAATAATTTTTCCGTCTTTGATTGCTATGTCTGCTTTGTACCAGGGATTTCCACAACCGCTTATAATTCGACCATTCTTAATAATTATATCATAGACCATTTTTTCACCATCAATTATCAGATTTTTTAGACGTATAATTGTTCTTTTTTAGAATACTTATAATAGCTTTTACATTATTGTTCTTGATTTTAAGGCAAAGTCATTTAAATTTAATGTTATATTAAAGTTATTCTCAATTTTCTACTATTTCTAAAAGCCAATATCTTGTCGCCTTATCAGGGTAGTAGACGTATCCTTCGAGATTTTTACGTATGAATATGATATTCTTTGGATAATACAGAGGTATGTATGGTACTTCTTCGGCTATTATTTCTTGTATTTTATTTAGAATTTCCCATTTTTCATAATTATTGATTGTATAGTGTAGTTTTTCTATTAACTCGTCTATTTCTGGATTTGAATAGTAAGCATAATTTCTCTCACCCTTGCTATGCACAATATATCTCAGCTGGTGTGTTGGCTCAGGAATTGATGATGACCATTCATATATGGTTATTGGAATCCATTCATTTTCCAATAATCTTTTATAGTAAGATTCACTTGTTTCTCTAATTCTTAAGTCTACTCCTATTTCACTCCAAGCTTTTTGAAGTATTGCCAGAATATGTATAAGATGTTTCTTCCCTGGTGGTAGGTAGGCTGTCACTCTAAATCCTTCCCTTAATCCCACTTTAGCCAATAATTCTTTCGCCTTTGATATGTTATATTGATACTTCCATACTTCCGAATTATGTCCGAACATGCCTTTTGAAAGAATGCTTTTTGCTGGAATTACATATTCTCCCATTACCATCTCAACTATTTTTTCTGTTGGAGTTGCCCATGCTAATGCTTGTCTAACTTCAGTATAATTTAGAGGATATAACTTGCAGTTTAAGACGATATATGTTACATCTGAGTATGGTTCGAATTCTAATGCTTTTATATTAGGGTCTTTCTTCATTAATTCGATATCTTTTTTGGGAAATGTAGTTGGACCAAGTGTTTCACCTGTTTTTATCATCGCTTCAATTATTGATATTTTCTCAATTATTCTGATTTCAATCTTCTTTATTTTTGGTCTTAAATAGTGGTTTTCAACAGCTCTTAGTATTATTTTCTGATTTCTTTCCCATGAAACTATCTTATATGGTCCACTTCCAGCGTCTATGGTTATTATTCCTCTTGTCTCATTAACTTGGTTTGGATTGACTATGCTTGAGGTATAATGGGAAAGATAGTGTAGGAGTAGATTACACGGTTTTTTTAGTTGTATTGATATTGTGTATCTGTCTATCTCTTTAATGTCCTTTATGTCGTTTTTTATTAAAGGATTTCTTAATAAAGACGTTGTTAGACTGTATTTGACGGCTTTTGATGTTACTGGATCGCCATTATGAAATGTTACATTTCTTCTTAAATGGAAGATATATGTTTTACCTTCATCTAATATTTGCCAGGATTCTGCTAGAGAAGGCTTGAATAATGTTATTGAAATCATGTTTTTTCCAGTATTTATTCTTACTTTCTCATAATCTATTAGTCTGTCATATATGTTTAAAATTAATTCTATCGATCTTAAATCAGTGGCTACTAATGGGTCTAAGGTTTGAGCATCTTCAGTCCATGTAATTATCAATTCATCCTTACTTATTGTCACTTTTTTTAGCAATGTAAAGTAAGTGTATGAACTTAATACTATTGCTGTTACTGTTATTATCATAAGTGAAATTATTATTGTGAATGACAGTTCTCTTTCTTCATTAGTGATATTCATATAAGTTTACTTTTGTTTAAGGCTCCTAATATCCTTTCTTAGACTTCTAATTCTATTCTTCCATGGAAGATTTTTTGAGCTGGTCCTATCATGTATAGGTCTTGGTCAATTAATATTTGTAATTCTCCTCCCTTAACTTTAACATTAATTTTTCTTTCAGAAACTTTATTTAGAAGATAAGCGACTGCTGCAGATGCTGTTGCTCCTGTTCCACATGCTAAAGTTTCATTCCAAACTCCCCGTTCATATGTTCTTATTTTTAAGTGATTTCTACCTAATACTTGAACTAAATTTACACTTATTCCTCTTGGAAAAATCCATTTATTTTTAGATATAGCTTCAGCATATTTTTCAATATCTTCCTTATCTACATCTTCAACAAATATTATTGCGTGAGGTTCCCCTGTACTTACTATT
This sequence comes from Candidatus Culexmicrobium sp., assembly GCF_058356305.1. Classification (NCBI taxonomy): domain Archaea; kingdom Thermoproteati; phylum Candidatus Culexarchaeota; class Candidatus Culexarchaeia; order Candidatus Culexarchaeles; family Candidatus Culexmicrobiaceae; genus Candidatus Culexmicrobium; species Candidatus Culexmicrobium sp. The sequence continues at coordinate 155,315 of NZ_JBTVBB010000012.1, read as the reverse complement.
GAGATTTCAATCTCACCGATAAGTGGGAATATGGTTTTCCTATTTAATATTTCTTCATCTTCTCGTAGATTCATTTTTATGAATTCCTTTAATTCACCATATTTTGTTAAGAGTTGTCCCATATTTACTTTAAATTTGTCTCCAAGCTTCTCTACAACCTTTACTCCTGATTTAGTTTCAATTTTGACTTTTTCTCTATCTAGTTTTTCGCAGATGTAGCTTGCAACGCACCTTATGCCGTTCCCACACATTTCTGCTTCGCTTCCGTCTGGTTCAAAAATCCTCATCCATACGTCAGCTTTCTCTGATGGAACAATATATAGAACGTCATCTGCTCCTATGGAGAATCTTCTTTTACAAATAATGCTAGAAATTTTCCCTTTTAATTTTTCTGGTATCTTCTGTTTTTCTAATTCATCTATAATAATGAAGTCATTTCCACATCCATGATATTTATAGAAGTCAAATTTTAACTTCAAGTTATCACCACACATTCATATGTCATAATTGTCTATGAATTTCTTAACGATTATATTTTTTGAAGGTTAAAGTTATTGTGGAGGTATTCTCTTGGTTAGGTTGTTTGCTGATTTAGTGCTTTTGAATGGGAATATCATTACAATGGATGAGAGTAACCTAAGGGCTGAGGCTGTTGCAATCAAGGATGGTAGAATAATTTATGTTGGTTCAACTAGTCAAGTTGAGGAGCTTATAGGTAATGACACTAAAGTAATTGATTTGAAGGGAAAAACTGTAGTTCCTGGTTTTATTGACACTCATATACATTTGATTGGTTTTGGTTTTTCATTAACCTGGATTGATTTGAGGAATGTTGCGTCAATCAAGGAGCTGAAAGAAAGAGTAAAGAAGAAAGTTGAGGAAACTGTTCCGGGGAAGTGGATTTTAGGTAGAGGTTGGGATCAAGAGAATTTTGTAGAAAAAAGATATCCAAGTAGATGGGATCTAGATGAAGTTGCACCGAATAATCCAGTTGTGCTCAGAAGAGTTTGTGGTCATATTTGTGTTGTTAATTCAAAGGCTCTTGAGATTGCTGGTATAACTAGAGATACACTCGACCCTGAAGGAGGGAAAATTGATAGAGATGAAAATGGAGAACCTACTGGTATTTTAAGAGAGAGGGCAATGGCTTTAGTTTGGGAGAAAATTCCTCCTCCTACGCTTGAAGAATCATTAAGAGTTGCTGAACTAGCATGTAAAGAGGTGATAAGACATGGCATAACGACTGTTCATTTCGTTTCAGCAACACCCAATGAATTTAAATTACTACAAATTCTAAGGCAAGAGGGTAAACTTAAGCTACGAGTGTGCCTCTATATAAGCGGTAAGTTTCTGGATAACATTTTAAACCTAGGTATTATGCAGGGATTTGGAGACGACTTTTTGAAGATTAATGGTATTAAATTGCTAGTTGATGGTTCTTTGGGTGCAAGAACTGCAGCTTTAAGGGAACCCTATGCTGATGATCCAAAGGACCCCAATAATAGAGGTATTCTAGTAATGTCATATGATGAGCTTAAAGATTTGGTTGAGAAGGTTCATAGTGCTGGCCTCCAATTGGCAATACATGGTATAGGTGACCGGGCAATTGAATTGATAATTAATGCTGTAGAGGAAGCCCTAAATAAGCATCCTAGATCTGATCATAGACATCGAATCGAACATGCATCAATAATTGATTTAGACTTGATTAGAAAAATGAAGAAAATTGGAATGGTTGCAGCTGTTCAACCGAGATTTATTATATCAGATTTTTGGGCAGTTGATCGGGTTGGTGTACATAGAGCTAAATGGGTCTATCCGTTGAAGACTTTTATGAGAGAGGGTGTTTATATTGGTGGAGGTTCAGATTGTCCTGTAGACCCCTTAGACCCCATATATCAGATATATTCGGCTGTTACTAGAGGTAAATATGAGGATATTGCATTGTACAAGCTTACCCCTGAAGAATGTTTAACTTCCATGGATGCTTTGAGAATTTTCACTGTTAATGCTGCATATCTAGGCTTTGAAGAAAATGTTAAAGGCTCAATATCCATTGGAAAGTTCGCAGATCTTGTAGTATTATCCGATGATATTACAAGTGTATCTGATGAGAAAATTAGGGATATACAAGTTTTAGCAACAATCATTAACGGAGAAATTTTTTACTCCAATCTATAGTCTCCTAAACCTTTTATACCATTAAACTTAATGTTTTTTAGGGGATTTACTTGTCTAAACATGATGCTCCTAAGATTATTGTGGAGCCACCAGGGCCTAAAGCTAGAGAAATCATGAAGGAAGATGAAAAATATTTGATGCAATCCTTTGTTAGATGGTATCCACTAGTAATTGAAAAAGCCGAGGGATGCATTTTAACTGATGTTGATGGGAATAGGTATATAGACTTAAATGCAGGATTAGCTGTTATTTCTGTGGGTCATAGGCATCCAAAGGTTATTGAGGCTATAAAGAGGCAGTGCGAATCATTTCTTCACTATTCGCTGACAGATTTTCTCTACAATCCAGCAGTAGTTTTAGCTAAGAAGTTAACTGAAATTACTCCTGGTAATTTTGATAAGAAAGTTTTCTTCTGTAATAGTGGTGCTGAAGCTGTTGAGGGTTCATTGAAAGTTGCTAGAGCTTACTTTAAAGGTTCTAGGCCCTACATTATAGCTTATATTGGCTCATTTCATGGTCGTCTTTTTGGCTCGGTTGCATTAACCTCAAGTAAGCCAGTACAGAGAAAGTGGTTCTCTCCACTACTTCCATGCGTTGAACATGTACCATATCCATATTGTTATAGATGTCCATGGAAGCAAGATTTTCCAAATTGTGATTATTGGTGTGTAGATTTCATTGATGAATACTACTTTAAGAAGTATGTTCCATCAGATGAAACTTGCTGCATAATATTTGAGCCAATTCAAGGTGAAGGTGGATATGTTGTCCCACCACCTAAGTATTGGACTAAAATTAGAAAGCTATGCGATAAATATGGAATATTAATGATTTCAGATGAAATTCAAGCAGGTATGGGTAGAACTGGAAAATGGTTTGCAATTGAACACTGGAATGTTTCTCCTGACCTAATTACAGTTGCTAAAGGTGTAGCTGCAGGTCTTCCACTTGGAGCTATAATTGGTAAGGCAGACATAATGAGTTTACCTAAGGGGAGCCATGCATCAACCTTTGGTGGAAATCCTGTTTCATGTGTTGTTGCTAGTACAGTTATAGACATTATTAAAGAAGAGAAACTTTTAGATAATGCAACTAAAGTTGGTGAATACACTATTAAAAGATTTACTGAAATGAAGGAGAAAATGGAGATTATTGGTGATGTTAGAGGAAAAGGATTGATGATTGGAGTTGAATTAGTTCGAAATAAGGAGAGTAAGGAGCCTGCTGTTAATGAAACGCGTGAATTTTTAATGCGGTGCTTTAAGAAGGGGTTAGCAGTAATTTCTGCTGGAAAGTCGACTATTAGAATTGCACCTCCACTAACCATAACTGTTGATTTAATGGAAACTGCAATAAATATAATGGAGGAAGTACTGAAGGAAATTGAGAAAGAAATGCTACAGTAATTCATCAAACTTTTTCTTAATGCTATTTATTTTTTCCTTAATTTCATCATTGCTAAAGCTTTTGAGCTTTAATACGTCTATAACAATTTCCACTCCTCTCTGCATACCTTCAGGTAGATTAATCATTTTCCATAGTTCTCTTTTAATAATTGCAAGTTTAATTAGCATTTCTCTTTTTAATTTACGCTCAACTTCAAATATTCTCTCACGATTATATCCATACTCAATTCCATCAATTAATGCTTCAGTAAATTCTTCATAAATGTTTCTCGGCCTATAAACTCCTGCATGCCAATGCATTATTTCCTCCCATGTCTGAAATGCAGGGTAAGGTTCTATTTCCATATGTATTTCAGGTAAGTTGAGGAGTGTTTTTCTTCTCCTAGCTCTAATCATTTGGATTGCTGCTGGCAATGGATTCATTACATGCCAAAGACAGTAATATTCTTCCATTTTTATTCGTTCATCCTTCTTACTGTTAATTTGATATGTCATGTGATAGTCGGTCATCCATGTTTTTTCGAAGTCAATTATATGATTGGCTAAATGAGAATTTGTCATTAGGCCTGGTTCTCTAATTATTGTTCCATGTATTATATTATTGTTATGATGTTGCTTTAGGTTGTACCCACAAGACGACCCAATCCACCTTAAATATTCTTTACATTCCTTTATGTCAAGAATTTCTTCTATTCTTGGGAATAGTAGTCCATATAGAATTTCATCAACTCTTATGTCACTTTTTCCAATAGTGAAGAAGCACGCAGCTTTTCTATAATCTCTAATGTCTTTGAAGTATTTTAATATTTCATTTATATCTTTACTTTTTAAGAATTTAAACATTTCAAATCTATTTCTGAAGGTTATTGTCTTGATATTTTCATAAACTCCGTATCCTATAGGCTTTGTAGTTGGTAGTCCCATTTCATATGCCTTCTTCATCCAGTGAAACTCTCTTTCTGCTTCTTCTATTGTTAGGAATCCCCAAATTAATTGTCCACATCCGATGTATGCTTGATCGAGAAAGTATGTATATATTTGATCATCAGCATAGATTGGTCTTGAATTTCCAGTTGGAATGCCAATTCCCTTAGCTTTAAAGACAGTTCTATCTGAAAGACTAATTATTATGGATCTATTTCCACTCGTGTATGCATATCCGTGACCTTTTTCTTTATCCATAAACTGACATTGTATTGGTAAATTGTTTTTATTGAATGGGTAAACTAATTCATCCCCTAAAAATAATTTTCCTTTAATCAAATAAAACTTGACTTTACAGCCTCGGAGAATTTCAATTATTTTGTCATGCTCTGTCATTATCACCCAATTTATATCGTTAATTTGTTCGAGATAAATTTGTCTATCTATTTGCATAATGTTGTTGATTTTTTATTAATTGTAAAATTAAATTTTATAATTATGATAATTGTTTGAGGCCATTTTTTAATCTATGCCTAGTGTCTAATTATTAGTAAACCTTATATCTTTAACTTTAGCTAATGCTTCTTGCCTAAGAAAATATATTTAAGTGGAGGGATGTTATGCTTTCAGAAAGATATGGAAATAGAAAGCCTACAAATGAAACATCTACTAGAGTTCCTCTAGCAGAATTAAGCCCATTTAGCGGTTTATGTCCATTATGTATCAAAGACTGTCCATTTCCATGTGAAGTAGGAATGTCCGCAATTAGAGGCAAAGAACTAGTATATCCATCCCCAGAGTGGTTCGGATGGAGTACTGCTGCATCAAACAAGGACTATGGCTTAGACTGGTCTCACCTTCAAATTCAAGCTGAAGTTAGAGGTGCAAGGGGTATTGCAGAAGATCCTGATGTAGCAATATTCCCAAATGTATCTGTTGAAACCAAAATTGGAGGAATACCATTAAAGGTCCCATTCTTCGTGGCAGCTTTAGGCTCCACTGCAGTAGCTAAGAATAACTGGGACGGACTAGCAGTAGGAACAGCTATTTCAGGAACAATAATGACTGTAGGTGAAAACGTAGTTGGAATGGATATGAATGCAACCTTCGACAGTAACGGCAAAGTTATAGACACAGTAGACATGAAGTACAGAATCGAGACATATAAAAAATTCTGGGATGGAAAGTATGGAGATATACTAGTACAGACAAATGTTGAAGATATGCGCTTAGGCGTAGACATTTACGTCCTAAGCAAGCTAGAAGTAAATGGTATTGAAAGAAAGTGGGGTCAAGGTGCCAAGGCCATTGGTGGAGAAGTCAGAATTAGAGATCTTCAAAAGGCAATTGAGCTTAAGAAGAGAGGTTACATTGTAATTCCAGATCCAGAAGATCCAGTGGTACAGGAAGCTTTTAGAGATGGAATAATTAAGTCATTTGAGAGACATAGCAGAGTGGGAATGCCAAAAATGAGGGATTTTGTCGAAGATATTGAATGGCTTAGAGAGCAAGGTGCAAAGTATGTTAGCTTGAAAACCGGCGCATATCGACCTGCAGTTGTTGCATGGACCCTAAAGGTTGCCTCTGAAGCTAAAGTCAACTATGTAACTTTTGATGGTGCTGGCGGTGGTACAGGTATGAGTCCAGTTCCAATGATGCAGGAAATGGGTGTTCCAACAGTATATCTTGAAGCAATAGTACTGAAATGTTTAAGAGTTATGGACAAGAAGGGCATGTACATACCTGACATTGCAATTGCAGGAGGCTTCTCGAATGAAACCCAAGCATTCAAGGCTATTGCACTAAGTAACTTTGGGCAAGGACCATATGTAAAAGCCATTTCAATGGCAAGAGCTCCAATAACTGCAGTAATGAAGGCCAGATACTTTGTAGAGCTTGCTGAGAAGGGTAAGCTACCAGTCTGGTTCAAGAAGAAGTACGGTGAAGATCCATACAGATTCTTCGTAAATATCCCAGATTTAAAGGCAAAATATGGTGATAAATGGAAGGAAATCCCATTACCTGCCATTGGGCTTTACAGCTACTTTGATAAAATGGCCTTTGCTTTGAAGCAATTAGTTGCTGGTTGTAGAAAATGGAAACTGGAGTATATTGACAGAAATGACTTGATGGCCTTAACTGAGAGAGCAGCAAAGGTAACTGGGATACCATTAATTGAAGAATGCGACACCGATGCTATTGAAGAAATACTTGGACATTAAACTTCTATTCATTCTTTTTATTTTAATTACCCTCCTAATCGCAATATTTAATAGTCCTTAGAGTGATGATATTTATGGAGGTCAATTCTTAATTGGGTGAAGAAGAGGATACCGCTTCCTCAACACTTGTGGAATTTATAGGAGAAAAAGCTGGTAACTTCAAGTACTACTTGAAGGTTTCAGGTGTAAGTGAAATTGCAAGAAGATACTTTGTAATGAATGCATTCGATGGTGCAGTTACAATTTTAGGTGTACTAATAGGTGCATTAATCGGTGGAGTGTTATCTCCAAGAGTAATTTTAGCAACGGGAATAGGTGCGGGAATAGCTATGGGCGTGTCTGGATTTTTCGGTGCTTATTTAGCTGAGGAGGCTGAGCGATCAAGAAAAATTAAGGAACTTGAGAAGGCTCTTCAAATAGATTTGGACGACTCTGTTATTGATAGAGCTGCTAAAATTGCAGCTATAACTGCTGCAATCATAGACGCAATGTCTCCAGTCATGTCTACTACCATTTCGTTAATTCCCTTTGTCTTTTCAATATATGGACTAATTGATGCTTGGACTGCTTTAGTTTCTTCAATCGCAGCAATACTTATATTACTATTGGTCTTAGGCCTCTTTCTAGGAAAGATTTCAGGTGAAAGGATAATATTCTATAGTCTAGCTACCACTTTAGCTGGAATAGTTACTGGCCTATTAGGCCTCCTCCTACATATATTGTTTAGTTAGAGGTGAAGGTTAATGGGTGAGGTTAAAATTAAAAAATTAATTATTGACTCTTTGAAGCCTAGGGAAATATCTCTTGTAGATTTATCTAAGGCTCTATGTGAAGTTTTTGGTGCTGATAATGTTTCCATAGTTGTAAATGAAGTAGATGCAAATACTGAGACAGTTACAATTACTGTTGTTGGTGATGATGTTGATTTTGAGGATTTAATTGAAACTATAAGTGAGTATGGTTGTGCTATTAGGAGTATTGATGCAATTGAAGTTTATAAGGATAAGGGCAAATCTAAATAGTATTGTAACTCAACTTGTATTTTGGTGAATGTTATTGGAGAGATGCAGATTAAGGGATCTTGGATTGAGAGTAGGGTTTTTTGAACCAGGTCCTTATAATAGTATATGTGATGTTCATGGAGTTAAGGTTGGTCATTATACTATTATAAGAGGAAAGGGAAAGTTAATTCCAGGTGAAGGGCCGGTTAGAACAGGTGTTACTGTAATACTTCCTCATGATGGTAATCTATTCAAGTTAAAGGTTAGGGCAGCTTCAATTGTTATAAATGGTTTTGGCAAACCTGTTGGCCTAATACAGTTGAATGAGCTGGGACAGTTAGAAACTCCAATAGCTTTAACAAATACTCTCAATGTAGGTATTGTAGCAGATGCCATTATAGAGTATATGTTAAATTTGAATCCTGATATTGGCGTAACTACCGGTTCTGTTAATCCAGTGGTTCTTGAGTGTAATGACAGTTATTTGAACGACATTAGAGGAAGACATGTTAAACATGAACATGTTTTTGAGGCTATTAAAACTGCCAAATCTAACTTGATTGAAGAGGGTGCTATAGGAGCTGGAACTGGAATGTCTGCTTTTGAATTTAAGGGTGGAATTGGAACTGCTTCGAGAAAACTTCCATCGAAATTTGGTGGGTATACTGTGGGTGCATTAGTTTTATCGAATTTTGGACGAAGGGAAGACTTAACTATACTTGGTGTTCCAGTTGGCCTAGAACTTAAGGATTATATGAGAAGTAGTATTCCCCAGAGTGGTGGTTCAATAGTAATGGTTATTGCCACTGATGCTCCTTTAACTTATAGACAATTGAGGAGATTAGCTATTAGAGCTACTCATGGTCTAGCTAGAACTGGAAGCTTTTCTTCTCATGGAAGTGGGGATTTTGTGATTGCATTTTCAACCACGATTAAGATTCCACATTATTCCGATGACAAAATATATTCTCAAAAATTTCTTGTTGACTCAATGTTATCTCCATTATTTAAGGCTACAAGTGAAGCTATAGAGGAGGCTATAATAAACTCTCTTCTTAAGGCAGTAACTATGGATGGGAGAGACAATCATATAAGACATGCTTTACCAATTGATTCTCTAATTGAAATCATGGTTAAGTATGGACGATTAAAAAGATAGTGTAACCTAAGTTACTTTAACATTCCATTTCTTAGAAATTAATCTCAACCTTTCAAATGCTCTAAGTTTTTCTTTTTCTCTTATTTTCATTTCATTTATAATGTTATTCAACTCTAGAATTACGTTGTCATAATGTCTACGGTTTATGGGATAGGGTATTCCATCTTTCCCTCCAACAGTATATGACCATTTTATTGGATCATATATATGTGTAACTGGATCTTTTTTGGATGGAGGTTCCTCATATATTAGCTCTGAGATTAATGCTAATGCTCTGAGTGTTGCTGGTCCAACTCCTCGGAAGAGTAGTAATTCTTCAAAGTCTCTTGGTTTTATCCTACATATTTGATCTAAAGCTTTCCAATTTACTTTTACTTCTTCTAGTGGCTTATAGTGAATTATTCTTTTATTCTTTGATTCGATGTTAATGTTTAACCATTTAGTTATGGGATAGCTTTTTCTTAGATATCTTCTTATTTCTCCAAGATCTCTTCTTATTTTTTCTTTACCTGAATCAACTATTTCCAGTATTGTTTCTTGACACTTTCTACTTTCCTTCGCCACTAAATTCAGTACAATGTTTCTCGTTTTTATATCTACAATTGCATTATGGGGATCTTCAATGTAACTTTTTATCTTTTTTGAAAGCCAGTGATATCTTCTAGCCATATTTTCATTTACATTCATACCTTGCTGAATAATAGTCCAGGATCTATTCTTTGATATTATCATTGCGTGGTGATAAATTGAATAACCATCTTGTATGGCTGAATTGTCGATTTTAGCTACAAGTTTGCTTGTCTTAATTAATTTCTCACTTTCTTCTTTACTTAAATCTAGTTTTCTCATTAGTTGATTTATCTCTATTGGTGTTGACAATCCTTTTCTTCCTTTTCCTCCAGCAACATATATTCCAATATTTTTTCTATTCAACACTTCTCTTAAAACTCCACAAGTAACTGTTGTTGATCCTGATGAATGCCAATCGAATCCAAGTACATTGCTGAATGCTTGAAACCAGAGTGGATTTGCAAGTCTTTCGATAAGTTTCTCTTCTCCAAAATTTTCAATAAATATTATTGCGATGGCTTCTGCAAGTTTAACCATTCTTTTAAATAGCCATCTTGGTACAGAGCCATAGTGTAATGGTAGTTCTGCTGTGCCCTTGAATTTCATTCTTCCCCATATAATCATCGAAGTTATAATCTAATATTTCTTGTTGAACTTTGATATTAAACTCGGTATATCGCCTTACGTTTTAGGGCGGTTAACTCTTCAATTGATGTCAATCTTTCCCTAGACATTAATTTTCCAAGCATCCTTCTCCAATGTCTTTCAATTTTTATTCCTCTTTCTTCTAATTGATTTTCAAGTTTCTTTGATATTACTTCTCCTTCTCTATCATAATCGAGTAAAATTGCTATTTTTCTTCCCTGATACTTCTCAACTATATCTTCTACAAATAAGTAAAATGGTTTTCTTGAATTGCTAAACCTTAGTACTTTCTTTTTAAATCCAAATCTTCTAAGGGCTTTTTCATCATGCATTCCTTCTACAATAACTAGATCAACATTATAGTTTAATTCTTCTATTAGTTCTTCAATTTTTTTCATGAGTTCATATTTTGATTTGTTTTTGTGCATTATCCCTTCCTCGCATGTAAGAGTATGTGGCCTATTTCAGGAAGTAATATTTTTTCGAGGGCTAGTTTTACTGCTTTTGTTGATCCCGGTATACATGCTATAAGTTTTCCATTAAGAACTCCTGCGAATGCTCTAGATAAAATTGCAGAGCTTCCAATCTCTCTGTAGCTTAGAAGTCTAAATATTTCTCCAAAACCTATGATTTCCTTTTCAACTTTTTTCTTTACTACTTCATATGTATAGTCCTTTACTCCAATTCCTGTTCCACCTATCAGAATTATTGCGTCAACTTCCTTTACTGCCCTATCTATTTCTGAGCTGATTACTTCTACGTCATCTGGAATTATTATTTTGTCTCTGACATTGTATCCATATTGCTTTATCATTTCAATTGCAAGTTCACCAGATTTATCAATTATACTGTTTCCTTTAACTTTCTTCTCATACCTTGAGCTACTTACAACTACTATTTTAAAGGTTACTTTCTTTAATGCTTTTTCTTTATGTTCCCTACTCATTTCAGTTAACCTCTATAGATATGTGTTCCAGCGTCTCCTATTAAAGCCTCTAGTGCCTGATCTAAGGCTGCAATTATTGCTTTTTCTCCTCCCCATTCAATAAACCTTATACATGCAACTACTTTTGGCTCCATACTTCCCGGAAGAAAATGCCCCTCTTTTAAGTATTTTCTTGCTTCACTGACAGTCATCTTATCAATTGGCTTTTCATCTGGTTTTCCGTAATTTAATCTCACTTTATCAATATCTGTTAAGATTAAAAGGATGCTTGCCTCTACTACCTCTGCTAGCTTCTCACTAGCTAAGTCTTTATCAATTACTGCCTCTATACCCTTTAACTCCCCATTTTTTAAGATTACTGGTATTCCTCCTCCACCGCATGCTATTACTATCATTCCTGCTTCAACCATCTTCTTAATTGCTTCTCCTTCAATAATTTTTATAGGGTCAGGGGATGGAACAACTACTCTAAAAGTCTTTCTACCACTTGGTTTAACCTTTTTGATGGTATATCCTCGTTCCTTAAGCTTTAATTGCTCTACTTCTTCCTTAGTAAAAAATGGTCCTACTGGTTTGCTTGGATTTTTAAAGTCAGGATCATTCTTTCTAACTAGAACTTGAGTTACTACCGTTACAACTTGCTTATTTATTCCTTCTTTTTTAAGCATGTTTTGTAATGTTTGTTGCAACATATAACCGATTTGACCTTGAGTCATTGCACCAAGTACATCTAAAGGTTGAGGTGGAATTCTTTGTTTGGATGCTTCTTGCTGTATCATTAAATTTCCAACTTGAGGTCCGTTTCCATGAGTTATTATAAGCTCATATCCCATTTTTATTAGCTTTATTAAATGTGTGCATGTTCTTTTAACATTTCTAAGCTGTTCTTCCACTGTTCCTCTTTCATGAGCCTGTTTAATGGCGTTTCCTCCTAAGGCCACTAAAATTCTCTTTACCAACTGATCAACCACCATAAATAGTATTGACATTAATCTAATTGTTAAATTGAGACTATATTCTTTACTATGTGAAGCATAATGAATAAATTATGAATGCTAACCTAATAATAAATTAGTATAAAGGATTGGTGATGTAGTGTGGTTAAGATTAGTTACGGACAAGTTGCAGTTGCTCTTCTCTTCCTCTACCTAGGATTATCCCTAGTTCTCTTTTCAACTGGTGTTTTAATGGATATTTTACTATTATTCGCTGGACTATTAACTTTAATAGGTGTCTGGACATTAATTTATGGCTTTGTTTTAGGTAGAGATTTAACTTATTGGCTTTCGAATGGTGCTTTTATAACATTGGTTTCACTAGCTTTTTTCACATATAGATATACTTACAATATTGGAATTTCTATGGCAGTAGTGTTAATTGGAATTGGAGCCTTAACTGCTTTATTTATATTTAAAAGATCCTCTCAAAAATCCTCCAATACCAAGTGAACATAAACTCAAATTCAAAATTACTGCCAGCCCAACAGAAATTTTAGCTGATGGAAAGTCAAGGTCTAATATAAAGATAGAATTGGTAAATGAAAAAGGAGAATCGACACCTGCTAATTCAGATATAAAGGTAAATCTTAATACAACTTTAGGTAAAATAAGTGCTCCACAGACAGTTATAATACCTAAAGGTAAAAGCTCTATTAATATTACATTAACGTCTTCAACTGAAGCTGGCTTGGCCAAAATATCAGCATCCTCAAGTAATCTGAAGAGTGCAAGTACCACCGTGATTTTCAAGGAAAAGGTGAGATATTGTATGCATTGTGGAGCTAGAAAGCCGCTTTATGCTGATGTTTGTCCTGTTTGTGGAAGGGAACCACCGTCAGGTATTGATGTAAAAGTTTGTAAAAATTGTGGAGCAATAATTCCAAGTGTGGCTAAATTCTGCAGTGAATGTGGTTCTGCTCAACCTATTAAATCTTAACTCCCATATTTTTCTAGATTATGATAATATCATCACCTTATCAGATTTCACTTACCACTTTTTCAACAACTTCTAATGCTTCTTTAGGTATGTATCTTCTCCCAAATATGATAGTTGCAATAGTGCTTTTTATTGAGACTTTTATTTTAAATCCACAGGCAAATCGATGTCCTCCTCCACCATAATGTAAAGCTATTGGGAGCAAGTTTACATCTGAATTTTTTCTGCTGTAAATTGATATTGCATTTATTTTTCTCATAACAACTATGAAGTCTACATTTAATTTCTCTGCTACTTTTTCAGCTATCCAACTTTTAGGATAGTTTACTCCTCTTAAATTTATTAGAGTAAACTTTTTACCGCTCTTAGTTTTCAATATCTTACTTTTATTTATTACTTCTTGTATTATTAAGTCTATTTTATCTAAATGTTTCTTGAAGGATGTTTCAATTTCTTTATCCCAGAAAACTCCCTTAACAAATTTATTCATCAAGTATTTTCTCCATTTTGAATTGATGAAGAGAAGTATTCTATATGCAATTGTCTCTTTAAAATTATCACTCAAAGTATCTGCATCATCTCCAAACTTCATAATTCTTAAGGAGACTTCATCGTCAGGCATGTACTCTTGAAATATTAGTCTAGCTGTGCTTGGAGCATTACTTACAATTAATCTTGAAACTTTAGAGTTAATTTTCTTTATAAATTCCTCTCTCCAATAATGATGATCTATCCATTCAACAATATTTCCATATTTCTTTAATTTCAATAATGCTTTTAAAATAATATTCTCTTTGTTTACATTGGGAGAAATATCACATATGAATATACGCTTATTTTTAACTTTTAATGTTTCTAAAAGTTTTGGTAGATCTGATGGTCCTGAAAAGATTACCATGTAATTGTCATTATTAAGCTTATGTTTTATGTAACGTATTAATATCGATGCACATGCGATTCCATCAGTATCCTTATGAGTAATAATTAAAAATTTAGGTTTCCTTAATTGTATTACTAAGTTTACAATTATGTTTTTTAGTATATTCACTTTTATCTACATCCTCTTACATTCGAGTAATAGGTATTCTTTCTATTATTATTTCTCATTACATTAGCTTTACATTTAGATGTAATGTTTTCATGTTAGTTTTTAGCAAAATTTAAATTTTTATTTTCTCATTTTATAGCGGTGATCTTCTTTGATAACTGAGTCTAGAAAACTTGGTTTATTACTTTTTATTATTGGTTTAGCTTTGCTATTGGTTTCTTTTGGACTAGCGTATAATGCATATGTTTATAGTGAAGTACCGTTGAGTGTTGGTGGTGATATCTTAGAGGTTTTTACTGCTCTATTACGAGTTGTAGCAATGATTTTACCCAAACTTATATGGATCGCAGTTATGGTGGCTATTGGAAGTTTACTTTTATCTAAAGGTATAGGTCTGATTACCGTTAAGCCTGCTGAAGAGGAAGAGTATGCGGAGACTCTCAGTGGGGAGCAAGTATGATTAGCTCAACATTAAGAGCTATTTCTTCTCTTCTCATTTTAACTTCTTTAGGTGCCACAGCATTTGTCCTATATTTTATGGCTAGTGACTTATCTTCGATGGGTGTTTCTCTAACTATTAAAGGTTTAGAGATTGATGATGAAAATTTGTATTTTAATTTATTTTTGAATTTTTCCTATGATGGTATGTACCCAATATATGGTTTCCAAGTAAAAATGAAGCTGGATGGATTTCAATTTTCATCTAAGTCAGTAGTTTTGGAAAGAGGATTAAACGTAATTAATATTCCCTCTACTCTTAACATTAACTCTATAGGTAAAAATATCTCTGCAATTATGACCATTGCTGGTAGCTATGCTAAAATATTGCCTTTTTCAGTTACTATTACTCCAAGAGACTATTTCAAAATAGATGTTTTTCCAAGAGCTATAGAAATATTTGTTAGTGAGCATAACAGTACACATGCTCTAGTTTTAGGGCGTATTATTTCTGTTGCAGAAATAAATGTTAGAGTTGTTGCAGTTATAATAGCTGGTGATGTTGAGGTTGATAGGATAGCTATTTCTCCACCTATAAGTGCTGGTGAGACTATTGTGCTTAAATGGTATGTAGAATATGAATATTTGGAGAACTTGAGTAAGGTAGATCTCTATTTATCTACGGCTAAGGGGTTAATTAGAATTTATAGTTGGAGGTTAAAGGGATGAGTAAGCATTATTTTTCAGTTATTATTAGGAGGTTGATATCTGGTGTTTTATCAGGAGCTTTTAATTATGTACTATATTTTATTGTTCCAAGTTACCTGTATATGCTTTTGAAGCAAACTTTACCTTCGGTTTACCCTGAACTGGGCGAATCATTACTTTATTTACCTTCACCTACAATTGAAGTAATACCCCTGATAGTCTTTATTATTTTAAGCTGTGTTTCTGCTCTACTTGCTGGTTCATGGCTTGGCTTTATGGTTGGTAGAAGTGTTGCTTCATACTTTATGGTTTATGCATTTACTCTGTTGAATTTTGGTAGAATTTCAGCACAATATGAGGGAATCAGCATTACTATTGATATTTCACTTCTAATTATGATTTGGTTCTGTACATTTTTATTAGATTCTATAGCTAAAGCATTTGATTTAATTCGACATGAAGCTGGTTTTTTCCCTACCTTCTAAGGCCTTTACTAAGTCTTCTTGTAGCTGCTATTGCGGTTCCAAAGACACCTATTATCACTAAAATTATTCCTCCATCTACATCTGCAGCAAGTAGAATACCTCCGAAAACTGCTGTTAATGTTCCAATTATCAGCAGGAATTTAAATTCTTCTCCTCCTCTATCTCTCATTTTAATCTCCAAAATGATTTACATCTAGGTTATATTCATAGATTTTCTTTTTCTCTAAGTGCGTTGACTATCTTCCGCATAACTTCATATACTCTTCTTAGTGCATTTAAATCATCATAGCAGTGTTCTTCGATGAGTTTTAGTGCTTCTATATCTCCTGAGATCGCTTTCATATATATTGGAGGCATGTCCTTTCCCTTTAATTCTACTTTTTTGGGTATATTGAAGAATTTTGCCACGGAATCTAAGCTATAATCTCCCAGTCTTAATACTTTCCTAGCGTATGTACATAAGTCAATATGCTCCTTTAATAGTATTTTCGTGGGGTCTATTCTATGGACTAGACATCTAGAAATAATCATAGGTATATCGAATCCTTCTCCAAACCACGTTATAATAGTGTCAACATCTGATATGGCATCTAAAAGTTTTATTAAAATTTCCTTTTCACCTTCTATTACACCTCCTTCTAAGAATTCATGGATCCAAGTTCCATCTTCATACATTAACCCAAAACCAACTATGAAACCGCTTTCAGCTGTTAAGCTTGTTGACTCAATATCTAGAAATGCAATCTTCATTATATAGCCTCCATAAATGTTTTAAGGAAGGGTTTATTCTTAACTTTTTAGTTTGAGGTGAATTTATAGTTGGAATCATTTATACTTGAAGTTATTTTGATAACTTCAACAGGGGCTCTTTCTCCAGGACCATTAACAGCCGCTGCTATTCGAAAAGGTTTAGATGATGGCTGGAGGGCTGGTTTGCTTATATCTATTGGTCATACATTTGCTGAGTTTTCATTAGTTCTTGCAATTGCCTTTGGTATTGCTCAAGTATTAACTATTGAATATGTCAAGTCCATTATTGGTCTAATTGGCGGGTTAATTTTACTTATATTTGGATTTCTTCAATTGAAGACAGTTAAATCTGCTAATTTATTTGAAGTAACTGGTAGTGAGAGGAGTTCAATTGGTATAGGCTTCTTTTTATCGGCATTCAATCCGTATTTTATTTTATGGTGGTCTACTGTGGGATTGAAATTAATTCTCGACGCACTAGTGTATGCCTCTTTCCTTGGACTGATTATAATGTATGTTTCACATGTATGGATGGATTATGCTTGGCTTATCTTTCTCTGCCATTTAGCATTTAAAGGTAAAGAATTGGTGAGTGAGAACATTTATAGATTGATTTTGTTTATTTTAGCTTTAATAATGTTTACCTTTGCATTTTATTTTATTTTTACCTCCATTGCTACTCTCTTCTATTAATGAGGAAACTGCATGTCATATTTCATGGTCGAAGTAGTCTTGGATTTTATTTCTTATCATTTTCTTTCTTTTTTGATGTTTTCGAATGAAGCTAATTAATGCATTGTAAAGTTTTTCTTTACATGTACCGCATATTAGTTCCCCCATAGTACATTTCATCTTATGTTCTAAGGCTTCTCTTACATCTTTAAATTCATATACCATTAGCCATTCGTAAACAACACATTTTTCAGGTTCTCCTCCTAATTCTCTTTGCTCTTTTATTGTTGCTCTTCCACCTGTAAGTGCATTCCACACTTTTTTCTTAATCACCTTAGGAGTGTCATTAATGAATATGCATGTTTCAGGTTGAGATGCAGACATCGGTTCTCCTGTAAGGCCTCTTAAATATTTAGAGTATATTGATGCTGGTTTGAATACCTTTATTTTTGCTGCAATATCTCTTGTTAGCCTCATATATGGATCTTGGTCCATTCCAATTGGAACAACTACAGGATAATTATACTCTATCGTTGGCATTAATATGTGGGCTGCCTGTACTGCGGCGTAAAATATTATCCCTGGATTGACACTATCTGTCAATCCGAAGGTTGCTTTAACAGTGCTATATGTTAAGTGTCTTGACAATTTCAGTGACATTTCGTAAACCCATACGGTTTTTGAAGAGATGTACATATGCGTCTTTTTGGGATTATATCCTAGTGCTGCGATATCTAGTGCATTATCTATAGCATATTTATGGGCTTCTTCTAATGTTGCAACCTTGTTGAATACATATTTTTCATCATCTGATAATGGGATGTAGACTTGAGCATTTAACTCTGATTGCAACCATCTAATGAAGTCGAATATTATTAGATGGCCAAGATGAATATAGTTGGATGGTCCTCTACCAGATACTATTGCAACTTGTTTCCCACTTTCAAATATAGCTAAATATTTATCGAAATCTCTATGTGCAAAGAAAAATCCCATTTCAATAAGTTTATGTTTCTCTCCTATAGCTCTAATGATTTCTTGAGAAAATGGCTTTGCCCCAAATTCTCTTATCAACTTGATGTAGTCAGCCTGTTTCTCTAATATTTCCGCCTCACCAAACGTGACCACCCATGAATTAGGCACCTCAAAGCTATTATTTCACCACTCAACTTAAATTTATCGTTTTATTCTAACTTTAAATATTTTCAGTCACTAGAAGTATGTGGTGTCTTTATGGTGAAGATCGTGTATAAACCGATTAAGGAAATAGTTATTTCAGAGTGTGTTTTTTATCCCAGTATTGACTTTCTAGTAGATAATTTGAAAGTTTTGATGAAAATGGGGCAAACACGATTGTTAATGTGGGCAGAAGGAATATTATTTATTCCTTCCCCTCTTCCTCCGACAACAAATAGACTTGTAGATGAATTGTTGAATGGACGAATTTATTGGTTATCTCTATCGTACACGGTAATGCCGGAATATAGGCCAAATATTAGGGTTGATGCCCTTGAAATTCCAATAATTAATGTTTCATTCAATCCTATGCTTAGAGAGATAGCTAAATGGTTAAAGGAGCGTACTACTCAGAAAACATAGTATTATAGTGTTATCCTTAATACCTTTTATTAGAAGAGAATTTAGGTCTACTTCTATTATCTTCAATTAGATTCTAGTTTAAATGGCTGTATAAATATTCCAGATTACTACTAGATTAATTGGAATAAAAATATGTTTATTGTTTATTTTTCAATTCTCTTAGCTTTTTTACTTTTTCAAGTATTTTTCCATAATCTTTTATTCCTCTAACTTTTGTTGGCTTTTCAGGTATTAGTCCCTGAGGTCTGAACATTATTATGAATATTAACAGTAAACCTAGCATTATTTGTTCAAGCCAAATTACAGAGAATGGTATAAACTCTTCTATATCATGTTTATAGTATGTTATAAGTCTCCTTACAACCATGATTACTATTGTTCCTATAGCTGCTCCCACATTATTTCCTTTACCGCCTATCATTAACATTAACCATGGCCAAAATGTCCAATCAGCTCTTGTATATGCTGCTGAAAGTACTACTTCAGTATAAAGTGACCACATAAAGCCTGCAATTGATGCAATTACAGCTCCTATAACTATTACTTTAATTTTTAATCTTACAACATCCTTTCCAAGTGCTTCTGCTGTTATTTCATTTTCTCTTACAGCTCTTATCAGTCTTCCGAAAGGTGATGTTGAGAACATTTGGATAAGTAGAAACATGAAGGCTGCAGTACCAATCATTATCCCTATAACCACATATGTTCTTATTGGACCTGCCCAGGCGAAAAAGTCTGGTACATGAACCCAATAGGTTCCACCAACTAGTGGATAGTATCTTAACCCTATAACTCTGATGGCTTCTGCCATTGCAATCAATGTCATTATTAAGTAATCCGCCCTAAGTCTAATGGCAGGGTAAGCTGCAATAAAACCTAGAAATGCATTTATTGAAATTACAAGAAGTATTACTGTCAAAAATAGAAGTATTCCGCCAACAGGATCATGTGCAATTCTCTCATTTACCATTGATATTATAAATGAGTTTTCATCGATATAGTCAAGTCCTGCACCGACACCATAGCACCACATTGCTAGTCTTCCAGCTAATGCTCCTGTAACATAGGCTCCACCCGCAACTGAATATGCTAATCCGAAGTTAGGTATTCCTGTATATCCATATTGGAAGTTTAGGCTAACAACTACAATTAAGTAAACTGCAATAAATGCAGCTATATCTAAAGCCCATTTTATTATGGCTCCGAGTTCCATTATTTCCTCTCCCTACGAACAGCTCTTTTCAGTTGAATTGTCTCAATTAGTCCTAGAATTCCTTGAGGTGAAATTAAAAGTACTATCGAAAGTATAGTTAATGGAATTAAGGTTCTATACGCCGCAACCCATGGGCCTAATATCTTAGACAGAAAAGATGTTCCTAGAACCTCCCCTAATCCCACAACATAACCTCCAATCATCGCTCCATAAATGCTTTGAATTCCACCTAGTACACTTGCTGCGAAAACACTGGTCATCAACATGTTTCCTGTTCCGGGACTGCTCTGGAACCATAGAGGAAATAGACTACCTGCTAATCCTGCTAGACCTCCCGTTATAGCCCATGAAACTGTTGAAACAAATTCAACATTTATTCCAAACATTGATGCAAGTGCTGGATTCTCAACGGTGGCTCTCATTGCTATTCCAAACTTTGTTTTTGTTAGAATTAAATGAATTATTGTTATTAATGAAACTATGAGTAAAGTAGACATTATTAAAACTCCTGGCAAATTGAAAAATTTTAAATCTGCATATCTCAACAGAAAGACTCTTGAATAAACTCCAGTTACAGTTCTTATCCAATCCGCATAAATGTTTATCACTGCACTAATAATTATTTGTAGTGCTATAGTGGATATGGTTAGAGAGATGGGTGTGGCTCCAAATTTTTTCAAAGTTCCTATAACAACCACATATAGGAATACGCTTATTGTAGCTCCTAATGCGAAGGCTATTGGACATGCAATATATGGATTTATTCTTAAAATTTTAACAATATAAAATGTTACGTAAATTCCTATACCAGCAAAGGTTCCATGGGCAAAATTAGGTATTTTAGCTGTTAAGTATGTTGTTGTGAAGCCTATTGTGAGCATTAGAATTAGATTTGCATAGACTAATGCGTCTCTAAATATAGGTGGAATCATTCAAACACCAGTATAAATAGGTAATGGACATGTATAAAAGTATAACTAACTCTTCTTAGAAAGCTAAAATCAAATACATGTTTTATCATATTCTGTGTTTATCTATTTCAAAGTAACTTTTTATTAAATGTTAAATTAGTAAAGATGTTTTTAACGTAGGTAAATAATTCCTTAGTAAGGCTTATAAAATTATTAGATCATATTTATTCTCTGACAGTTGCTTCTAGGTGAATAAATTATGGAAGGTACAAAATTTTATGCCGTCTTGTTAGGTGCACTAATTGTCGGCCTCATAATAGGTTATCCACTAGGATACTATACCGCTCCCGTAAAAGAAGTTCCAAAGGAAATTATAAAGGAAGTACCAGTCCATCCATTGGCTGGAAAAACAATATATATCGGCTTAATTGGTGCTTCTGTAGCAGGAATGGAATGGGAAGAACCAGTAGCTAAAAAGGCTATAGAGGATGTGAATAATTATCTTAAAGATGCTGGATTAGATGTTAAGTTTGATATTTACATCGAATGTGCTGAGGGCTCTGCTCCAAAAGCATTACAATTAATTCAAGATCTACATGCAAGGGGAGTCAAATTTATAGTTGGGTTAAGATGGAGTAGCCATTGTAAAACTGTTCTAGAATACGCTAATGAACAGAAAATTATATGTGTAAGTGATGGCTCAACATCACCACTACTAGCTATCCCCGATGACTTCTTATTTAGATTGCCCACTGACGATAGATTTCAAGGTAAAGCTATGGCTAGAATGCTAATTGATTATGGTATTAAGTATGTAGCAGTAATTCAAAGGGGAGATACTTGGGGGAAGGGATTATACGAAGCCTTTAAAGATAGATTCGAAGAGCTTGGAGGAGAAATAATTTTCTATATTGAGTATGATCCTGAAAAAACAGAGTTTTCGTCTGAAATAGAACAAGCCAACGCTGCTGTTGAAGCAGCCATACAACAATATGGAGCTGATAAAGTAGCAGTCGAAGTCATTGGCTTTGAAGAAATTGTAACAATGCAAGCTACAGCTTCAGATTATCCCGCTTTAATGAGTGTAATGTGGTTTGGAAATGATGGCTATGTAAGATCTACCAGGCTATTAGAAGAGCAACCATATCCTGCAATAATTACTAGACATCCCTCAACTTATGTTGGACCAACAGAATCTGCAGCCTATAATGAGTTTGCTGAGTGGTTCACCAAGACTGTTGGATATGTCCCTGCAGCATATCAATGCTACTTATATGATAGTATTTGGATAATCGCTAAGGCAATTATTGAAGCTGGAACAACTGACACTGAGATTGTCAGAAAAATACTTCCGAAGGTTGCTGCCTCCTACTTCGGTGTAAGTGGTTGGACTGCTTTAAATGAAGCCGGAGATAGAGCATTAGCTGATTACAACATATGGGGTATTGTCACAAGACAAGAGGCGGAGCAATGGAATCTAAAGACTATGGGTCAATGGTATAATGTTACAGTTAATGATCAGTTAATTGAAATTACTTGGGCAGTCGTGGGCGTTTATAGATCTATCACTGATACAGTTGAATGGTTGATACCAATACCATTACCAAAGCCATTCTAAGTATATTGAGCCTAAACTTCATATTTTTATTTATTGTCTGATTAAATTTTATAATTAATTTTATAAGTTAAAGATTCTCTAAATTCACAATAGGTGAAAAATTGCCCAGCAATATTCTCAAAGTATCTTCATTGACAAAGTGTTTTGGAGCGTTGAGAGCTGTTGACGATGTCGATATGGGCTTTGAAGAAGAGAAAATAACTTTAATTATAGGTCCAAATGGAAGTGGGAAAACTACTTTAATTAATTGTATTACTGGTATCTACAAGCCTGATACAGGTAAAGTTATCTATAAAAATGAGGATATAACTGGTAAACCTCCACATGAAATTGTAAAGAAGGGCTTAGTGAGAACTTTCCAAGTGCCAATGCCCTTTCTCAGATTAACAGTTCTTGAAAACCTACTGGTTAGCTATTATAATAATCCAGGTGAAAATGTTTTGTGGTCTCTTTTCAAGGGTAAATGGTTAAAAAATGAACTTGAAGCAGTTGAAAAAGCCTTTGAAATTCTAACATTCCTAAATCTAGATCATTTGTGGAATCGGCCTGCATATGAGTTGAGTGGAGGTCAACTAAAACTTTTAGAAATAGGCAAGGCGCTCATGACTAATCCCAAAACAGTTTTAATGGATGAGCCTGCTGGAAGTATAAATCCCGTTTTAGCACACGAAATTTTTGAACACATATTGGAATTAAGAAGCAAACTGGGATTAACCTTTGTAATAATTGAACATAGATTAGATATAGCTGTAAAATATGTTGACTATGTTTATGCAATGGCAGCTGGAAAAGTTATATCAAAAGGTGATCCAAATAAAGTGTTAAATGATCCTAAAGTTATTGAGTCATATTTAGGGTGAAACATATGATTGAAACAAAAGATTTGAACTCTGGTTACGGCAAAATTCACGTACTATATGATGTAGATTTTCTGGCAAGACCTAAAGAAATAACAGTTATAGTCGGCCCAAACGGAAGTGGAAAATCAACATTACTCAAAACAATCATGGGTCTCACCACAATTTACTCTGGTGAAATTAAATTTGAAGATAGAGATGTTACAACCTTGCCACCACATGAAAGAGCTAAGATAGGTATAGCTTATCTTCCTCAACTTGAAAGTGTTTTCACCAATTTGTCAGTAAAAGAAAACCTAGTGATGGCTGGCTATATGATTGATAAAAATGAATTTAAAGATCGATTAGAAATGGTTCTCAATGTTTTCCCTGTTCTCAAAGGATTCATGGAAAGGAAGGCTAAAACACTAAGTGGTGGTGAAAGACAAATGCTCGCCATGGCGATGGCACTCCTAAGGAAGCCGAAAGTAATGATGTTTGATGAACCTACTGCACATTTAGCTCCTAAAATTACCTTTGAAGTTTTAAGTAAAATTATAGAATTGAGAGATACACTTGGTTTAACAATAGTTGTAGTCGAGCAAAGTGCTAGAAAGGCGTTGGAAATTGGAGATAGAGCTTATTTATTAGTTAGTGGTAGAATAATGTTCGAAGGAGATGCTAAAGAATTATTAAGACATCCTGAACTAGGGAAATTATACCTTGGAATAACGATGTAAATTGCTTATAAATATTCTACTTAGTATCCTAATCTTTTCATTAAAGCTATGTTTTCTCTCAATTTTATCATTTAAATTCTCTAATATTCCATAAATTATTGGATAATGTTCAGTAAGTAAATATTTCGTATACTCTTTTATTTTTCTCATAATACTTTCATTAATTTTAGCTAATGGAAGTGCACACATTACTGTTTTCAAAATTGACGCTATAGCTATAGCTGTAGCTTCCAAGCTAATATTACTTAAGACATATTCACTAATTTCCTCTTGGGTAGGTGTTAATAAATATTCTATGAAGGAGGTTTGTTCCACAGTAAAGTTTAGTTCCAATAGAAATTGTGTTACTTCATAATCTTTTAGTGCAACTGAAAGTAAATATGTTATTTGTGATGCGATTTCCTTGTTAAAATTTTCTTTTAATATTTCGGGGCATACAAAGATGTAATATTCTAATTTTCCATGTAGAATTGAATGTGCCACTTCATGCAGTATAGCGCCTACGCATACCTTTTTAGGCAGTTCTCTTAATATATCGACTCCAATCATTATTCTTGGATTTCCACACCATGCGTCATGTAGAGCATAGAATTTCTCAATGCCTAAAAACATTCTTCCTCCTATTTTTTCGCTTATATAGTTTAGAAAGTTAATCATTTGACTTCTATTTTCGAATAAGTATAAATCAGTTATCAATGGTTTTATATTTGATTTCTCATAGCATTTATGAATTATCTTTAGAATTTCATTTATCTCTTTATTTCTAATCTTCCCAAATTTTTTAACTATAATTTTATAGTTAGCCATGACTATACCCTTTCATTTTAACATTAAATTTGAATGGGCAATTAACTTATCTATCCAATTTATTAATTACTTTTGTGTGAGTTACAATGAATATAAGTGTATTTTCACCTTCAGCTATCTCTAGCTTTTTTGCGTCATATATTGTTAAGGATCCATTAAAATGTGGTGCTTATGGTGGAGGTTTCACTATTGATAAGGGCGTATATGTTGATGTTGAAGTAGACTTTAATAGTGATGAAACTGTAATTGAAAATTATATTAACAAAGTTAAAGTGGACTCATTTATTTTGAGGAAGATTGTTGACTTAATGTTGCCTAAGGATCTTAAACCGTATCGACTCATTGTTAGACAGAAAATTGAAGTTCCAATTGAATGTGGATTTGGGACTAGTGGGGCAAGTGCATTGGCTATTTCATTAGCTTTAGCTAAGGCATTTAACTTAAAGATGACTTATCTTCAAATTGCAAGAGTAGCACATATTGTAGATTTAGAGTGTAAAACAGGTTTAGGAACTGTGGCTGGTATTATTGGCGGAGGATTTAGATTAGCGTTAAAACCCGGTGCACCTGGCATAGGTGTTGTTGATAGAATTCCTATCTGTGAAGATGAATACTTAGTTATCTCCGCAGCATTCGGCCCTATATCTACGAAGAATGTTTTGGCTAATAAGCAAAGACTCAAATACATTAACAGACTTGGAAAGCAAACTCTAAGAGAAATTCTGAAGGATGTCTCACCCGAAAATTTCATGAAGTGTTGTAAAATATTTGCTCTAAAGTCAGGTTTAATGACAGATAGAGTTAAAAGGGTTATTGAAGCAGTTGAAGATGCAGGGGCAATTGGAGTTACTCAAAACATGATAGGTGAAGCTGTACATGCATTGGTTAGCATAGCTAATTTCAATAGAGTATTCAACGTATTTAGAAACTTCTTTCGTGAAGAAGATATCATTGTAGCAAAATTAGATGTTAGAGGTCCTAGATATCTTGCAGTTTAAATCCTAGAGTTTATAAGTTAAAATTTGTTACAGTTAATTGAAAATTGCAACTTCCACTGGTAATACACAGTTAATACCCTATTGGAGGATCACTATTGGGTACAGCGAACACTTCATTACAAGTTAACGTAAATAGAGGATGTACTTTAATTGTTGAAGGGCCATCTATAGCTAGGATAAAATCTGGTGAAGTGGAGATTTTTGGAGCCATTTTTAAAAAAGGAGCTGAAATTGAAATATATCCTTACAAAGCCTTGCCACTATATTGTTTAAAGAGGAGTGAAATTGAAGTTTTTAATGGTAAAATTTCATTAATTGCAAAGGATACTATTCCTTTCGACTGGAGATCTCTTGCAGATACACTCTCACTGACTAAGGATAAAACTGTTAAAATAATTGTTCTTGGTGGATTGGATGTTGGTAAAACTAGCCTGGTAACTTTTCTCGCAAATAAACTTTTACAAAAAAGTTCGAAGATTGGAATAATTGATGCTGATGTAGGGCAAAGTGATATAGGTCCACCTACAACGATAGGGTTAGGTGTGATTGAAAAGCCTGTGGTCTCTCTAAATAAAGTTAAAATGATAGATGCTGTCTTTATAGGTTCAACTTCACCTTCCGGTTTACTTCATCGAGTATTTGCAGCTATTATTCAGTTGTTAAATATGGCAATTTACGATGAAAATTGCGATGCAGTCTTAATTGACACTACTGGCTGGATTTCTGGGAAGGGTAAAGATTTCAAGATTTTTAAGATAGCTACTATTCAACCTGATTACGTCATTGGTATACAGCGAAAAGACGAGCTTGAACCAATCTTAAAATGGGCTGAGAAAAAATATCAAGTTTACCGTGTAAGCACAGCAGAACATGCTAAGTCTAGAAGTAGAGAGGAGAGACGTCTAATTAGAGAATATATTTATAAGGAATGGTTTAGCGGAGCAACGGTTAAAGAATTAAACTTTGACAAAGTTACAACTATTGGAACAATACTGCTAACTGGTAATAGGATTTCACCGTCCAGTTTCGAGTACTTATCAAAAATACTCAAAACAACTGTGATTTACGGTGAGAAAACTTCTGATTCACTTCTCATAATAACTAGTGAGGATAGCTCAGTAAATGAAGTTGTTAAAAGTAAACTTGCAAGACTTTTTAATGTTAAGCAAGTACAGATTCGATCTAAGTCCTACTTTAAAAATTTTCTAGTAGCTTTTCAGAGTAAAGAGAAATTCTTAGACGATTTAGGAATAATAGTTGATATTGACTTTGAGAATCAGAAATTTAAAGTTTTAACTAATGCAAATTTCAATAATGATACAATAATGTTCTTCGGCCAACTTAAAATTAATGTGAATACATTTAGAGAGGAGGAATGGATTAAACCTCAATTCATTTAAAATGATAGAAATAAAATTATGGCTGTCCAATAATTAAATTATTGATATGGGCGGTGGTTCTTCCTGACTACAAAGAAAATTTATCTTAATGATTCCTACGTTAAAGAATTTAGTGCGAGAGTACTCAACATTAAATATTTTAATGGAAAGGCAACTCTAATCCTAAATGAAACAGCTTTCCATCCTATAGGGGGTGGACAGCCTCAAGATACAGGTGTTATAATTGGCCAAAATGGAAAATTAATAGTTGAACAGGTATATGAAGATGACCTTGAAAGAATAATTCATGAAGGAACACTTGAAGGTTTAATAATCAATGGTGAAAAGGTTAAAGGGATAATAAATTGGGATAGAAGATACAGATTAATGAGGATTCATACTGCTGCTCATCTATTAATTCAAGCAGTAAGAACCTATTTTAGCTCACCTATAGCGTGTGTAAGTGCAGGAAAAAATGTTAGGGGTGGACGACTTGATTTCAGAGCTTTAATTAAGAGAGAAATGCTTCCTGAAATAGAGGAAATAGCAAATAGAATAGTAAGTGAAAATAGAATTATTACTATAAAATATATGACGATAGATGAGGCAATTTGTTATCTAGAAAAATATAATGAAAGTCTAGATCTATATGGAAAAAAGCATAAATTGAAGGGTAAAATTAGGATTGTTGAAATTAAAGATTGGATTGCAATTCCATGTGGAGGTACACATGTAAGAAGAACTGGGGAGATTGTAAAAATAAAGCTTCTCAAGAGAGCAAGTAAAGGTAGAGGTATTGTAAGAATAGAATTTACAGTTGAACCCTAACCATAAACTATTATTTTTCTTGAAAGCATTCACATTTTACAATCCTTTCTCTTGCATCTATAATTACTCCAAGTCTCATACATTTAATTTGGTTTCCCATTTTCTTTGAGTATATGCAGTATGTACATATTTGATCATTTTTTCTATTTTTACTTTCAATGTCTGCTGGATTGATTTTTATGGTTTTTCCGCATTTTTCACAGAATAATACTTCGATTGTTGGTTCTATTGGTGGTGCTAAAATGAATGTTTCAGTTATAATGTGTCTTGTGGTATCTAATTTAAGTTTTTCACCGCAATTAGGACATTTTAAATTTGTTTTTATCATTTCAAGATTATCTCACATTATTGAATAAATATTTTTACTTTTATATCAATTCATATGTTTTTAGTTTAATAGTTTTTCTCATAATTTGGAGTGCGATATGTACTTCTGGATTATAGTATTTCGTTTTTATACTTCTTCTTTTAAATCTTTCTTCAAGCTCCTCTTTCTTCATTTCCATAACATTATAATGATCCGATGCAAATACAAATCCCCATCTATTACAGAATGATGGTATGAATACATAGTAGAAGTCAACTAGCTTGAATACCTTTTTTAAATCGTAGTATATTTTTTCTAATGCACCCTTATGTTGTTCTAATCCTAATGCCTGTGTTATGAATATACCTCTGTCATTTAGAATATTTTTTACTGATTGATAAAATTCAACTTTGTATAATGGAACTGATGGGCCTATGTCGTCTGTTGCATCCATAATCACTACGTCATATTTTTCATTTGTATTTTTAATGTACTTAACTCCATCTTCAATTATAATTTCAGCTCTTGGGTCTTCAAATGCATTTTGAGGTATGAAGGGTAAATATTCCTTAACCGCCTTTATAACTTCCTCATCTATCTCTACCAGAACGGCTTTTTCAACTGTGTTATGCTTTAATACTTCTCTAAGTACGCCTCCATCTCCTCCACCTATTATTAGTATTTTTCTTGGGTTTGGATGACTCAACATTACTGGATGAACGAAGACTTCATGATAAATGTGTTCGTCAATTTCTGAGAATTGTGAACTATGATCTAAATATAGTCCTTTTCCATAGTCATAACTTTCAATTACTTCAATTAACTGGAACTTCGATTTTTTTGAGAAATATATTTTCTTTATCTTTGTTAATGTGAGGGTGTGTTTGGCCAATGGTTCAACATAAAATTTTTCTCCATTTAATTCAATGATTCCCTTTTCCATCTTCATCATTATTCTATTGTTCTTCCAGTGTTATAATGGTTATTATGAGTTCTTATAGGGCTAAAAGATTATCAACAAAAATTTGGGGTATTTATTTTAGGATAAGCCATTCACCGTTCTTCATTACTAATTTTCCATCAAAGTATATTTCCCCATTCTTGCGGAGGTCTTTAATCATGTCCCAATGTATTGCAGATTCATTTCTGCTCAGTGTTTCTTTATAGCCTCTTCCGAGGGCTAAATGTATTGTTCCACCTATTTTTTCATCAAATAATATGTTTTTGACTGATCTTGTGATGTTGTAATTTAAACCTATTCCAAATTCTCCGATTCTCCTTGCTCCTTCATCAGTATTTAACATTTCTTCAAGGAATTTTTGATTTTTTGATGCTTTGGCTTCTACAACTCTTCCATTTTCAAACTTTAACATTATGTCTTCAACTACATTTCCAAATCTTACCGCGGGGATTTCATATTTTATGTAACCGTTTACACTATTCTCAACTACGCTAGTATATACTTCTCCATCGGGCATGTTTTTCTTTCCGTCAGCTACTAGGGCATTCCTTCCCTTAATGCTAAATGTTAGGTCTGTTTCATCTCCAATTATTCTAACTTTATCTGTTGCATCAAGTAGTTTTTTGATTTTCCAGAGTTTTTTAGATAATTCTTTCCAGTCTACTAGACATGCATTGAATACGAATTCTTCAAATTCTGGTAGAGACATTTCAGCTTCTTGTGCAAGCGCATTTGTTGGATAATAGAATACAACCCATCTTGTCTTTTCAACTCTCCAATCTCTAATTGGCTTTAAAGTTTTTAGTCTTTCACTTAGTCTTTTAGGATTAATGTTTATGAATTCTCTTAAGTTTGTTGGTGCTCTAATTGCAAAATAGACATCTGTATTTTTTATTTCGAAGTATTCATGCTCTGGAAACCATTTCAATTGCTCTTCACTTGCATACTTATAGAAAATATAGTCTTGATTTGGCAAAATTATTTTGATCCATGGATGAGCGCCTCTTAATAGGCTCAATCTATAAATTTCAAGAGCCAAGTCTTTTGCTTCAAGGTCAGCTCTGATCAGTATTCTATCATCCTTCTTTACTTCAGTTGAATAATCAACAAGGATTTGTGCTACTTTTCTGAGTTTTTCATCAATCATTATGTTCTCACCAATTAAATTTTAGAGTCAAACTATTATTTCTATTGCGATTATAGAGTTTAGTTTGTAGCTTATCAATTCAAAATTTAGTACTTCAAGTTCAATATGTACTAGATTAATGTTATCGTTAAATTGGGGAGTAGAAATGTATCCACATTTTAGATCGAATTGTATGGATATG
Source organism: Candidatus Culexmicrobium sp. (assembly GCF_058356305.1). Lineage (NCBI taxonomy): Archaea > Thermoproteati > Candidatus Culexarchaeota > Candidatus Culexarchaeia > Candidatus Culexarchaeles > Candidatus Culexmicrobiaceae > Candidatus Culexmicrobium > Candidatus Culexmicrobium sp. The sequence goes on along the minus strand of NZ_JBTVBB010000012.1, from coordinate 124,700 downwards.
TCATCAAGAGCTATTGGTTGAATATGTACGTCCTATATGTGGTGAGTCAAGCTCATTTATCTTTAAGAGATTGTGATAAAGTTTATATTACCTTAAACATGGTAATGAATGGTAATATATAAGTCTAATAGAGAATGTGAATTTTCATGAATTATTAGAAAATGCAGAGTTAATTTCTATCACACTTTTACCACTAAATACCCATTCATTACCCGTACACTTGCACAAGAAGGAACCGAGAGATCATAGAGAAACACTGTAAAGTAAAGTCTCCACTTCCTTTGATTTTACTTATTTAAGCATTATCGTTATTTAAGCGCATCATAACAATAATGAAAATAAAGTAAATATGTTTCCATCCAGTATGTGGAATTAGACAATACGATGAAAATTAAATGTAGCCAGATAAACAAGACTTTATTCTATTTCTGCAAGAATGATCTTTGCAGTGTTTGAGGAATTAATATTCTAAAATTTGTGTACAATAAATTAAATAACTCTATTATCTTTTATTCTATTGTGGTGATTAAGTGAGCGGTAAGATATGTGATATTCTAGAAGGAGTAGACGATTTTTCAGTTTTAATGGGGGATATAGTGAGAATTTTAAGCCTATACTTTGGTCAATTATGGCTAAGTGAACTTTTTCTTGAGTTAGGCGGCTTCAGGGCTAGTTTAGGTGACAATAAACCAGTAGATGAAGATGAATTTGAAAGAGCTATTGATCAATTGAAGAATCAAAATGTTATACATGTGGAGGAAAGGTTGAGAAGTTCTCTTTTGTCTGGGAGTGTACCGGATAAGATGATTAAGCTAATTAATTTTGACGAAGTCTTTAAAGCCGTGAAGAATGATAGCCGATATACTAGATATATAGAACTTAGGGAGAGAGTACTTGAAGAATTAAGGAAGTGATATATTATTTCCATAGGATGGAGATTTTGATGTCAACTAGAGTTGTTAAAGATATATATTACGAGTGGAAAATATGATTAAATTAATTATGGTTTTGACATCTTGAATGATGGGGGCGTTATATTTGCTACTTGAAGTCAAAGACTTGAAAATGTACTATGAAATTATGGGTAAAGGGGAAGTTCATGCAGTGGATGATGTTTCATTTTCCTTGGATAGAGGAGAAACTCTTGGCATTGCTGGTGAATCGGGTTGTGGTAAGAGTAGTCTTGCAATAACTATTCTTAGACTCTTGCCGATTAATGGTAAAATTTATGGTGGAGAGATACTTCTTAATGGTGAGGATATTCTAAATATGGATCTTGAAAGGTTTAGAAGAGAGATAAGATGGAGGAGAATTTCAATAGTCTTTCAAGGTGCAATGAACGCGTTAAATCCAGTTATAAAAGTTGGTGATCAAATAGCTGAGGCAATCATGATCCATAAGAAAATTAGTAAAAAGGAGGCTATGAAGAGGGTTTTAGAATTACTTGAAATGGTGGGTATTAACCCCTCTAGAGCTAAGAGTTATCCGTTTGAATTTAGTGGTGGTATGCGTCAAAGAGCAATGATTGCTATGGCCCTTGCTTTAAATCCTGAAATACTTATTGCTGACGAACCTACAACTGCACTTGATGTAATTGTTCAGGCTCAAATACTTAAACTTATAAAGGATATTCAAAGAAAATTGAGATTGTCTGTAATATTAATTTCTCATGATATTTCGATGATTAGTGAGCTTAGTGATAAAATTGCAATAATGTATGCTGGGCAGATCGTTGAACTTGGAAATATAATTGATGTTTACGATAATCCTTTACATCCATATACAAAGGCTCTCTTATCTTCTATTCCAAGTGTAAAAGAGAGGAGACGTAAACTTAAATCTATACCAGGTGTTCCTCCCAATTTACTTAATCCTCCAAAAGGTTGTAGATTTCATCCTAGATGTCCATTTAAAATTGACTTATGCTCTGAAAAGGATCCTGACTTTACTAAGGCGTTTAAAGGTCACTATGTTAAATGTCATAGATTTGAGGAGTTGAAGGATGTTGATTTCAGATAAAGCTGTTGTAGAGGTAATTAATTTAAAAAAGTATTTTCCAGTAAGACCTAGTATAATAGACTTAATAATGAGGCGGCCTAAACTCTATATTAAGGCTGTTGACGGGGTAACCTTCACCATTTACGAAAAGGAAATTTTTTGTTTAGCAGGTGAATCTGGATGTGGTAAAACTACTACTGGTAGAACTATTTTAAGGTTAATTGAACCCTCAGCTGGTAAAATTTTCTTTAAAGGTGAAAACATTCTTGAGTATAACCGTGAAAGACTTAAGGAATTCAGAAAAAGAGCTCAGATAATCTTTCAAGATCCCTATGAGTCGCTTCATCCAAGAATGAGTGTATATGACATAGTGGAGGAGCCATTAAGAATTCACAAAATTGGGGATAAGAAGGAGAGGTTTGAACTGGTTACTAAAATTCTTGAAGATGTTGAATTAAAGCCGCCTGAAGAATTCCTTTATAGGAGGCCACATGAACTGAGTGGAGGACAACGTCAAAGAGTTGCTATTGCTAGAGCATTAATTCTTAATCCTGAATTCATTGTAGCTGATGAACCTGTATCGATGTTGGATATGTCAATTCGAGCTGAGATACTAAATTTAATGTTAAAGTTAAGGGATGAGCACAAATTAACATTCTTATTTATTACGCATGATTTAGCAGTTGCAAAGTATATTTGTGATAGAATTGGAATTATGTATCTTGGTAAAATATTTGAACTTGGATCAGTGGAAAAAGTTATAGATCATCCTTATCACCCCTACACTAAAGCTCTAATATCTGCTATACCAACACCTGATCCTCATGAAAAGATAGGTGATATTCCAATTAGGGGTGAAATTTCTTCGCCAATTAATGTGCCCAGTGGATGTAGTTTTCACCCTAGATGCATATATGCCATGGATATTTGTAGGAAGATTAAGCCAGAGTTAGTTGAGGTTTCAAAAGGACATTATGTTGCCTGTCATTTACATAAATGATTGCTAATCATCTATTCCATTTAGATGATTGGAATGGAATAGGGAATAGTATAACCGTTCATTTACAATATATATTCTACTCTAAAGTGCACAAATTTATAAATAGAAGTTAAAGACTAAGTGAATTATAGCCTAAGTATATGAAAGGGTGAACTAAGATGAGGAAACTATGTGGAACTTTAGGATTACTGTTAGTTCTTCTACAGATTATAATCATCATGCCTATAACATATGCTGGAGAAATTCCACCTGAACAGGAAAACTGGAAATGGGAGCCCTACGGCCCAAGAGTCGACGAATATCTATACACTATAATAACTGACTATGATGCTGAGCTTATGGCTTTCAAGGCAGGTGAAATTGACACTGCCTATATTCAAGCAACAAGACTTGAAGAAGTAAAGGATGACCCCAACATTTACATATTATCCTATCAAACATTTAATTTACAATTTCTAGGTATAAACACACAACAGTACCCTTGGAATTATACAGCTATTCGACAGGCAGTTGCACACCTAATCGATAGAAATTGGATCATTAGAGAAGTTTTCCAAGGATTTGGTTATCCAACAGAGTCACCTATTCCACCAGCTTTCGGTGCATGGTCAAATCCTAACGTCAAATCCTATCCGTATAGTAAAGAGTTGGCGAAACAAGTGTTGCTTGATGCAGGTTTCACTTATAATGAAGAGGAAAATAAGTGGTACGACCCCAATGGAAATGAACTCCCAACATTTTATATTCAAGTTCCACCAGCAGAGCAGGCTCCATGGCTCTTCCAGGAGGCTCAGCATATTATTGAGGATGCGAAAAGTATTGGACTTCCCCTCGAAATTGAGGCCATCGAGTTTCAAGCACTTGTTTCACAAATTTATGCTAAGACCTTCAAGTCATTTATCCTATACTTGGGTTGGGGACGAATCCCAACTCTAGCTTATGAGTTATTTAGAACTGGCGGTTCATGGAATTTCTGGGGTATAAGTGATCCAGAGTTAGATGAATACTTAGAGAATTTCTATTATACTGCAAATATAACTGAAGCTCAGTATTGGTTATGGAAGGCACAAGAGAAAGTTTCAGAGCTACTGCCTTATATTCCAATTTACATGGGACGTGGAAATGTAGGCTTTAGAAGTGATGTTGCAGGAATAGTTCTAAATCAACCTGTAGGCGGTCAACATTACTTTACTTTACTCGACATACATAAGATTCCAAAGCCATTTGGTGGAAGATTTAGAGAAGCACTTGGATCAGATCCAAGAGTATTTAATCCATTTACAGCGTTGACTGGGGATGAATGGCAAGTTTTAGGAATGGTCTACGAAAGCCTCTTCCTCGCAGACCCAGAAGAAGTATCTTCAGATTATCCATGGCTTGCTGAAAAGTGGATCATGGAGGAAGTTGATATTAATGGATCAAGGGGAACGAAGATAACCTTCTATTTAGCTAGAAATGCTACTTGGCATGATGGTGAACCATTCACAGCTTATGACGTTAACTTTACATTCTGGTTTATAAAAGAAAACAAACCGACGCAGCAGTATGCAAAGGCTTTTGAAAAAATGGTTAAAACTGAGGTAATAGATGATTATACTATTGCTGTATACATTAATGGTACAAGTTGGGCCTATCTATATGACTTAAACGTGGCTATAGTTCCAATGCACATATGGGGTAATGAAACTTTACTTGCAGAGCATGGTGGATGGGAGGCTTGGGATCCAAGTAAAGTTGATCATCCAACAATTGAAGGCTTAACATGCCTGATTGGAACTGGACCATTCATCTTCAAGGAGAGAAAGCTTGGTGAATACATACTGTTAACATGGAATACGAGGTATTGGAAACGTCATCCTGAGAAGGGTCTAACTGCCGCTATAAGCAAATATGATGAAGTTGTATACTCAGGTGACAAATTGAAGATTGAGCTTACAGTAACAGATTATACAGGAAATGTTGTTACGAATGCTACTGTTACTATTGAACTTATAAGTGATGGTAAAGTTGCTAAGTCTGTAACCGCTAGTCATGTTGGTAATGGTGTGTATTCTGCTGAGATAGATACTGGAGGGCTTGAAGGCGATTATGAACTGAGAGTTACAGCTACTCAACCATTAGATTTAGGTGAGCTTCGAAGAACAGTTTCAGTAACTGTGACAGTTTTACCGCTATGGCAAAGATATCTGCCTCAGATATTAGCTGGGATTGTAATAGTAATCATAGTGATAATTGCACTAGTATGGTTAAAGAAGAGGTCATGAGTTAGTAGCTGAGAAAACCTTTTTTCTTTTTATACTTTTAATGATTATGGTCAAGTGGTGTCAATAATATGAGTGTAGGAGGCGCAGGTTTACTTAAATATATGGGTAAGAGGGCTATAGATCGAGCCGCAGTTATAATGTCATCCCTGACTCTCCAGTTCCTCTTATTGAGAGTATTGCCATATTATGTGTTAGGTATTGATCCGTCTTTCTTTTTCTTAAATCCAAATTTAACTGAAGCTCAAAGGGAATTAATAAGAAAACAATTTGGATTAGATGAATCACTTATTTCTCAATTTGTGAAATATGTCCTCTCCTTATTTGCAGGTAATATGGGGTACTCTTTCTATACTAGGAGACCTGTCTTTATTGAATTGATGGAGCGTCTTCCTAATACAATACTTTTGTTTGGTACCTCTACTGTATTGACAATAATATTAGGTTTAATTATTGGGATTATTGTTGTTTCTAAGAGGGGAACTCGATTCGATGCATCTGTTATTGGAACAAGTATATTTGTAAGCGCTTTCCCCCTTTTCTATGTTGGTCTCTTAATGCTACTAATCTTTGGTTTTCATTTAAGATGGTTTCCAATTGCTGGAACTATAAGTAGACCTCCTCCAAGAGACCCTGTAAGATATATTTCAGATCTTCTATGGCATATGGCGCTTCCACTTACAACTCTACTTATCACAAGCGTAGGTGGATTTGCACTTTTCATTAGAAACCTTTTTCTCACCCAGTTAGGTGAAGATTATGTTTTGACTGCTAGGGCTAAAGGATTAACTGAGAGAGAAGTGATGATCAAACATGTTTTAAAGAATGTTCTTGCACCAGTAATAAACATTCTAGCATTAGAATTCCCAGGAATAATTTCTGGTGCAGTTATCACTGAAACTGTTTTTTCATGGTATGGTGTTGGGAGATGGCTTTTTACTGCTGCTACACAATTTGACTACCCTGTGGTACAAGCAGTACTTTTCATTCAAGTCATTCTGACAGTTTTTGCATTATATATTGCTGATATAGTGATCGCTTTTATTGATCCTAGAGTGAGGTTGAGGTAGAATTATGAAGCAATTTTATCGAGGAGGAAAAATCATTGCTTTGAAAAGCTTTTTGACTGAGCTTAGACTCCATAAAACTGGTCTCCTTGGCTTTGGCATTCTATTACTATATATATTTGTAGCTATTTTTGCTCCTTTAATAGCTCCAGTTGATCCAAATGAAACAGGATTAGCCGACAGCTACGCGTATCCTGAATGGTTTTCAATTTTTTCTGATTATAGTAATCTTCCTAGGAATATTTATTTAAAAATAGATTTTGATGATTGGAATATTAAGAGTTTAAGTGAGGGTCTAGATCTAAGTAATGACAACGAAATGATTGAATTAATAGCATTTTCCAATGATAGTTCTCCCATTAAAACTGCAGTGTTTGAATATAGCTTTGATTATACTTATAAACCGCCCGACCGGTTTAGTGGAAAGATACCATATCAAATTGCTATCTACAATTCAATTGGAAGCTATGTAAGAATAAAATGCTACATTATTCATCCTAACGGAAAGGAGTTCGAAGTTTATGATAGCATGTCCATAGCTGTTAATTTGACTCGTCTCGACACACCTGAAACATACGATGCTCGTGATATTTCACTTAAACTTAAACTTGGTTATTCTCCTCATGATGATCTCGGTGAAAAAATATTTGACACACAGGGTACTTATACATTGAAAATAGTTGCTTCCATATTTACTGCCAAGGGAAACGGTTATGTAAAGGTAAGGTTTGGGGCTAAAGAGTTTAGAATTTATGGTAAACTTTATGGTGTGCTTGGAACAGATAATCTCGGATCAGATCTATTTTCAAATTTAGTTTATGGAACTAGGGTCTCTCTACTTGTTGGAGTGCTAGCTTCAGTTATCTCTGTTTCAATTGGCCTTGTTGTCGGTATTATCGCAGGTTATAAAGGCGGCGTAGTAGATCAAATTTTAATGTACTTTACTGATACACTGCTATTTACCCCTATATTACCATTAATAATTGCAATAAGTGTCTTTATAGGGAAGAGTCTCTATTTGGAAATAGCTTTAATAGCTCTATTTAGCTGGATGGGTTTCGCCAGAAACACACGTGCATATGTAATGTCTATAAGAGACAGCATGTATGTAGAATCTGCTAAAGCTATCGGCGCCCCAGATATGTACATCATCTTCCGTCATATAATGCCGCAACTGACTCCAATTGTCTATATAAATTTAGTTATGAGGGTTCCAGGTGCAATACTTTTAGAGGCGACTCTAAGTTTCCTAAACCTAGGAGATCCATCTGTTCCTTCGTGGGGTAGAATGCTTTATGGCGCTCGATATGCTGGGGCTTTCTTCAGATTTATGTGGTGGTGGATAATTCCTCCAGGTCTAGCAATAACCTTTTTAGCGTTAGCCTTCGTACTTCTAGGACATGCTCTAGATGAAATTTTAAATCCAAGATTAAGGGTTAGGCGCTAAGAAATGAGAAAAAAATACTGGTTATTCATTGCGTTTAGCTTACTTTACTCTCTTTCCTTTTCATACATACTATTTGATCATGTTTTCACAGGTAGAATTGATGCTCAATCATTAATATATGCTGTAATTTTTGGTTTCATTTCCATAGTCTATGGTTTTTTAGTAGGAGATTTGAAACATGCCTTTTTAGGCTATCTTTCTTCAATAGGCTTCGGTATACTTCTCACGCTTTTGCTAATTAGATATCCTATTCAAGCTAATATTGGAAATCTTGCTGCGGAATTAGTAACCCTGTATTCTCTTAGAAATTCTGTTGTATATGTATTGTTTGTTATTTCTCCAATTTCTCTAATATCTCTGCCAGTTGGTATTTATTTATCATCAATAATTAATAAGACAGTAATTGTGAAGGTTGGCTATATAGCAATATCACTATTTCTCATATTCTCACTAACTTACAATTATGCTGACTATAATTCGACTGTATATTCAATTAAGTTATTAAAGCTGGAAATAAGAGAAATAAATCTATATATTGAATCTGAGAAAGCTTACCTCAATTTGACTTATATGCTGATAAATCATGGATCAAAAGAAATTGAGTTTTCAATGATCATATATAAAATATTTTTTGGAGACGAAATAGCACGAACATATACTGAAAATTTCTATGGTTCAGAGTTGATGTCTCATCCCTTTAAAGCTTTATCAAGGAATATTGTAATTGAAGTGCCTCTATTTAAGTTAAAAAGAAATTTGATTGATGGAAGAGTTCAAACTTCTCTTATCATTGAAATTTACATTAAAACTAGATTTGGGACAACTCCTATAACCTTTCAACGTCAAATCTTTCTCTCAATCTCACAATTCTAAATCCTGTGTAATAATATCCATTTACTCCTGTTATCGACGTGAAATAATATATTTTTCCCTTCAATTTTCTTTCAGTCCCCTTAACATATATGTAATGAGTTAACTCTGAAAAACCATGCCCACAGAATACACCTAATATTAAGCCCAATCCTACAACTGGACTCAGAAACATTATTATAAAAGGCATGATGGTTAGGATCATTATTTTTATAAAAAATTTGAAGTATTTTTCACCCTTACGTTTAGATTGTATGTATCTATCTTCTTTTTCAAGTTTAAAGATTATTTTCTTTGCTTTGAAAATTTTGAATACAGTTAAGAATACATATGAAGATGGAAATGCTAATAAAAAGCTCAAGATGAATTCTGTCATTATAGTGTTAAGTAAGAGATATATCGATATGGTTGTAGATAGCATGACTCCAAATACACGTATATACAATCCACTTTTTGAGAAGGGATAGGGAATTAACATTTCTTCTCTAAAAATTTTATACTCCGACATGTTATCTAATCCTCTATTATGTCCATTTCGACTATTAATGCCTAAATCTACTTTTAAACTATTCCAATAAACTTATTTCTCTTCAGTGAGATTAATCCATTGAATATGCTCCAAGATGAAAAAGTCCTAGAAAAAGCATTATCCTTTGGAGCTGAATATGCAGATATAGTGACTTATGAGTTAATTCAAATAGAAGAAGCATTAAGAGGTAATTCTATTGAGGTTAATAAGTCAAAATCTAAAGTCTACGGTGTTCGAGTTATAATTGATGGGAAGTTAGGAATTGCTTCAAGTACTAAACCTGAACTTGAAAAATTAACTAAGCTGGCTATAAAATTAGCTAAACTAAATACTGAGTCTAGAATGATGGCTGAGGGAGCGGTAGCTAAAGGTAGATTTAGAATCCCGCAATTAAAACCGTTTTCTGAAGCATCAATCTATGACGTACTAGAATATATCAAAACATTTGCCGAAAGAGTAAGAGAAAAACTATCTAGGATAATAAAATACTTGGAAGTAATAGTAACATTGAGTAAAATTAAGAGGAGCATTTTCTCAAGTGAAGGAACAGATGCTATTGAAGAGAAATCTTTAATCGACTTTGCCGCTTCAACGATTGTTTCTGGTAATAAGGAGATTTCAAATATATCTTTCGGTGGAAGTGGAGGGTTAGAAGTATTATTCAGCAACAGTCCTGAATCTTTAGCGAGAGACCTAGCTAAAAGAAGTGTTGCGGGAGCAGTTTCAAAGAGAGTAAATCCCGCCTATAGAGGATTAAGTTTCCCAGTAATATTTGAAGGAAGGGTTGCAGCTGCCTTTTTCCATGAAACAATAGGTCATACTTTAGAGGCTGATGTAGCGCTTGAAAGAGGTAAACCTATAAAGTATGGAGCAAAAATTGCTTCCAAGGAATTAACAGTATTTGATGATCCATTAATACCAGGTGGTTATGGAAGTTTCTTCTTTGATGATGAAGGAATACTGGCAAGAAGAAAAACTTTAATCGAAGACGGTTTTATAGTCGACCTTATTCATAATAGATGGAGCGCTTACATGTATAATGTTGAACCATTGGGGAATGGTAGAGGATTATTCTTTCCACCAAAGGCTCTCATGAGTAACATTAGAGTTAAGTCGGGAGACTGGAATCTAAAAGAAATGATTAATGAAACTCGAAGAGGCTTTCTTGTTAAAGATGTAGTCAAAGCTGAATTAACTGAAATAGTTACAATAATACCTGAAGAGGCATGGCTAATTGATCGAGGCGAAATCAAAGAGCCAGTTCAAATAAGGGAAATAAAGCTACCACTAAAAAGATCCTTAATGAAAATTGACGCAATTGGAAGAGAAATAGAATCAAGATTTACAATTGAAAAGGGACTTTCAATTGGAGAGTATAGTCCTCCAATTAGAATAACAGAAGCTTACATATTCTAATGTATAAAAGAATTACTAAGCACCACCCAAGTAATTTAATAAAATTCATGTAACGTCATTTTTGAGATAAGTTTAGAAACGTATAAGTATTTCCTTTTATGTATTAATATGTAAGAGGTAGTATAATGTCGAGAGTTAAATTGACTATTACCGTTAATAGGGATTTGTTGAATAATGTTAAAAGAAGAGTGAAGAATAAGGGAGTGACATTATCAAGGATAATTGAAAATTTCCTAGAATTCTATGTTAATCCTCATGTTTATTGTTTTAAATGTGGAGAGAGATTTCTTGTTGAAGATGCTGAAATATGTCCGAAATGTGGATGGTTAAAATGTGCAAACTGTAATTCATGTAGATGTGAATTAGATGATGAAACAGCTGCTGCAGTTTTCCATATGAGACGTGTTTATGAGGATTTGTTAATGAGGCGAATCAAATAGAAGGTGAAATTTAATGAATTGGAAAATGAATATGAGGAATATGAAGGTTTATAGAATATCTTTTATGGCTATGTTTTCAATAGTTTATGTTATTTGTTCTCTTATCCCTATTTCACCCTTTATTGGAGGACCTTCATTATTAACTTTGAATTTAATTATAGTTCCAACAGTTGGCTTGATTTTAAATCCTATTGAAGCATTTATTACATCTTTAATTGGAAGTCTAATAACTTTGTGGGTTGTTCCAATGGCTCTGGCTAATATTTTTGGTCCAACTGTCATTTTACTTCCAGTTTTAGGATCAGCCTTGGGGAGTCTTTCGAAATATAAAATTGGAAAAGTGGTTGTTAGTTTATATTTAGGTCTCTGTATTCTTGGCTTTGTGCTTGTGATTTCAGAATTTCCTTACTGGGTTATTCCCCATATATTAGCTCTTATATTATGTCCATTTTCCATGTTTTTCAAGAATCAAAAGATAAAAGTAGTTATAACCGCTTTTGTTTCAACTATGTGTGAGCAGGCAATAATGATGAACCTTGCAGTATATCAAGTTCAATTGCCTTGGCAAGTTTTCGCAACCGCTTTTCCATTTATGATTTATGAAAGAATTTTAGCAACAATTGGAGGTTCAATGTTAACTCTTACTCTAAGTAAACTACCCTCTTTGAAGGAGCGTTTTACATTTCCTTTCTAAATATGTGTCATAAACACCAGCCTTAACTAGATATTTTCCATACTTTATAAGTCCTATCATTGATTTAGCCGCTCTTTCAGGTGTAGGGTAAGCTGGTATACCAAATTTATCAAATTTTGCTCTAACCATTTTAGCCATTTCAGCTTCACCAACGTCACATGCAACTACTGGTTTCACACATTTCTTAATAGCTTCAACTATTCTCTCTACATAATCTGCTTCTAATGTAGGAATGTGATGTAACGGAAACAATAATATACCATCAATTTCATCTGCTTGACCGACAATTTCAATAGATCTTGCAAACATTTCGGCAGTAGCAATTCCAGTTACATCTATTGGGTTACTTATTGCTGCAAATTCTGGAAGGACACCAGTTTCCTTTAATTTATTTAGTTCTGCTAGAATTTTGTCAGAAAATTTTTCTATTTTCCCACCTAGTCTTTCAATTGCATCGGCAGCCATGACTCCAAGTCCTCCTCCATCTGTTATTATAGCTATTCTCTCGCCTTTAGCTGGAAGTTGATTGGCAAAGACCTTTGCCAAGTCCATGAATTCATCAGTGTCTTCAGCTCTTATTATTCCCGATTGCTTGAAGGCTGCATCAAAGATTTCATCTGATCCTGCAAGTGCACCGGTATGGGATGCCGCTGCTCTAGCTCCTGCACTTGTTCTTCCAACCTTTAATGCTACGATGGGTTTAATTTTTGTGACTTCTTTTGCTACTTCAAAGAATTCTCTTCCACGCTTAATGCTTTCCATATAAATTAGTATTACTTCGGTTTGTTCATCCTTTGCTAAATAGCGGATTAAATCTACTTCATCTACGTCACATCTATTTCCATGACTTACAAACTTGCTTATTCCAAGTCCACTTCCCGCCATGTAGTCTAGAATTGTTGCTCCAAAGGCTCCACTTTGTGTTATTAATGCGATTTTGCCTGGTTTAGGTCTAGGTGTGGCTAATACTGGGGCTCCCTCAACCATCCTTGAAACTTCAAGGAAAATTGTATCTACCCCACTATATGCATCGTAGATTCCTACACAGTTTGGACCAATAATCCTAATTCCATATTTACGGGCAATGTTCACAAGTTTGTTTTCAAGTTTGACATTTCCAATTTCACTAAAGCCACTACTTATGATGATTGCGCCTCTCACACCTGCTCTTCCACTTTCCTCTAAAACTTTTGGCACAATATGTGCTGGCACTGCAATTACTGCTAAATCTACTTTATCTTTCAATTCTAATATACTTGCATAGCATGGCATTCCAAGAATTCTCTCAGCCCTCGGATTTATTGGATAAACTTCACCTTTAAATTGTCCGGCAATTAAATTCTCAAGGAAATTTCTAAATATTACATGTCCTGGTTTTCTCCTTTCTCGTGAAGCTCCAATCACCGCCACTCCCTTTGGATTGAAGAAGTAGTCTAGAGTCATATGAATATCTCCCGACCATCTTTACACTTTATTTATATGTTAAATAAGATTTCTTTTTCCTCATTATACTTTCATGAATTTCTAGTTTTTTAATGGCTTTCTCTATCATTGCTTCCACTCGTCTAATACTTGGTGAACCTTTCGTCTTCTTTAATTCAAGTATTTCTTCTATTTTTTGTGGAAATTGTATTTTTACATTTAATTTGGCAGATAAAAATTCTAACATTTCATTGAATTCATGCTTATTTTTAATTGCTTCAGCTACTAGTTGATGCATTGTTCTATATGGTATTTTGAGTCTAATTGATAATATTTCAGCTAAATCTGTAGTTAAGAGCATGAATTTTCCAATATCTTTTCTCATAGTTTCCGCGTTGATTTCCATTCTTTCTATGAAATCTGCTAATATTTTTATTCCAGAAATTACTTTTCCAAAAATACTCCAACAGTTTCTAGTTATCTCCTGTAAATCAAGATTATAACCTGATGGTAAACCTTTTATTATAGTGAAAACACTTACTAGATGCCCAATTACTTCTCCTGAATGAGCTCTTAATATCTCCATTGTTACGGGATTCTTCTTGTGAGGCATGATGCTACTCGTAGATAAGTGGTGGTAGTGTGGTTTAATATAATTGAATTGAGGAGTACTCCAGATTATGAAGTCCTCTGCTATTCGACTCATAGTTATCATTAGAGACACCGCCATTGAGCAGGATATTGAGATGAAGCTTCTAGAACTCGTAGAAGTTAAAGTATTTAAAATGACCTTCTCCATGTTGATCTTCTTTGCTAATTCATTTCTGTCTAAAGGAATTGTTGACCCTGATAGAGCTGCTGATCCTAACGGTGACTTATTAACTATTTCTTCCAAGACATATAAAAATAATTCAAAATAATCTGCTAATTCTTCTTCAAAGTGAAGTAAATAATGAGCGAAGGTTATTGGTTGAGCTGGTTGTAAATGTGTGTAACCTGCCATTATGGTTGAGATATGTTTCTTAGATTTTCTAATTATTTTTCTTCTAAGTTTTAACATCTCATCCATTAGTTCTAGGATTTTTCTTCTAAGGTGTAGTCTTAATGCTGCAGCTACATGGTCATTTCTACTTTTAGCAAGGCTTATCCATCCAAATTTTTCTCCTAATTTTTGTTTTAAATATATTTCAATAGCTTCATGAATGTCTTCAGCCTCAACTTGAAATAGAGGTGTAGGATCATCTATTAATCTTAAAATTACTTTTAATATTTCATTAGCATCATTGACTGGTATTATTTCCTTTTCCTTAAGATGAGTGATATGTGCTCTTAAAACATTTAGTACCTCCTTGACTATTTGTTTATCTTCATTTATGGAAGAAATGTATTGTACAATCCAAGATGGTTGAACACCTAAAAGTTTCTCTCTATACATCTCTGTTCCCAGTTTTCTTAGATTTTCTTATCTTTATTTATTTGTCTAATTTTTTCATGTGCAATTCTGGTTTGTAGTCCCCAAATTTCAATGAAGCCTAAAGATTGTTTTTGATCAAAGCTACTCCATGCTTCATATGTTGCTAGATTAGAATCATATAAGCTTAATGGAGATTTTCTTCCAACAATTTGGATTAAACCTTTATATAGCTTCAATTTTACCTCACCTTCTACTCTTCTCTGAGTTGACTCTATAAATGCTTCTAAATCGCTTCTTAGTGGCTCCATCCATAGTCCTGCATACACTAGATAAGTCCACTGTTGCTCAATTATTTTTTTAAAGAATACTTCATGTCTAGTTAACACCATTTTTTCGAGATCTCTATGGGCTTCTATCAGAGTTAATGCTGCTGGTGCTTCATATACCTCTCGAGATTTTATCCCTACAATCCTATCCTCAATATGATCTATTCTTCCAATACCATGTTCACCTGAAATTACATTCAAATTTTCTATTAATTCTACAAGTTTCATTTTTTTATTATTAATTTCAATTGGACATCCATCCTTAAATTTAATCGTTAAATATAATGGTTTATCAGGTGCATTTATAGGGTTAACAGTCCATTCAAATACTTCTTCAGGCGGTTCAACACTCGGATCTTCTAAAACGCCACACTCTATACTTCTACCCCACATATTTTCATCTATACTATATGGATTGTCATTGATTTTGACTAGAATCCCCTTTTTAATAGCATATTCAATCTCCCAGTCTCTCGTTAAGCCTAATTCCCTAACTGGAGCTATAACTTTAAGTGTAGGCTCGATAGATTTTATTGTTATTTCAAATCTAACTTGGTCATTACCCTTTCCTGTGCAGCCATGGGCTACGGCATCCGCATCTTCTTTCAAAGCTACTTCCACTAATTTTTCAGCGATTAATGGTCTTGAAAGCGCACTTGAGATTGGATATTTTTCTTCATATAGAGCATTGGCTTTTAAAGCTGAGAGAACATATTTCTCTGCAAATTCATTTTTTACGTCGAAAGTGTAGTGCTTAATAGCTCCTAATTTTTCAGATTTATTTGCTATTTCTTCGAAGTTCTTTTTCTGACCCAAATCTAAAGTTAGAGTTATAACTTCTGCTTTATACTTTTCTTGTAATATCTTCACTAACACTGATGTATCAAGACCACCAGAGAAAGCTAATACCACTCTATGAGATGTCATGATTCAAAACTGTAAATTATTTCTAGTTATATATTATGTAATATATGTTACCTTAACTTGGAACGAAGTTTCATTTATAACTTAATGTTAAAGATCTTAATTGAAGAATTATGTTCTCAATAAGTGAGAAAGCATTAGATGCATCTTCTCTATTAACAATTAAAATGGTATCTTCATGACATGAAATTATTTGAGTTATATTTATTCTATTTCTAGCTAGTAGGGATGTTATGAATGATACTACTCCAGGTACCTCAATAACCTCTTTGGGGCTAACAAGTATTATTGCTGATTGGTTATCAATTAAAATTTCAATGTTTTCTTCACCTATTATTTCTAAAACTTTAGGAAGAATCCTCTTATCAAAGAATAATGTGAATGTACGTAGTCCTTGAGTCAACTGAAAGAATCTCGCTCTAATAACATTCTCCATTAACTCATCAAGTTTATCTATTAATGCTTCTTGCTTAACTGTTAATACAATTATATCACTTTTAAGCTCTAATAAACTTTCACTAATAATCCTCATAATTTCTTTTTCCAAAATTTTATGCTTTCTCTTAATTTCTTCACCATATCTTATTAAAGCCATTTTAATAGCTTCCAATCTCACTTTATTTCTTCCAGTTATTTTGAGGACTTCTGAGTATATTTTTTCGGCCAGAGCTGAGTAGTTGACTATATTCATTTTTATTGCATCAAGCAACATAGGATGATTAGATACTATTCTTCTAACAGCTTCTGCCACTGAAATTATCCTTGTTTTATTGCTCATATTTCTACCTCTCCCATATCTCATATAGACAGATAGCATATGATTTTACTTTGTCTTCAAAGTATACGAGGTAAGGTTATTTGTAACTTATTATCATTGTGCTTCCATTTTCTTCATAAATTCCATTTTCCATTCTTCGAATTTTCTTTCATATTCTCTTCTTAGATTTTCTTCATACTCCTTTCTTTCATTTTCATACATTTCTTTCATCATTGACATTGCAAGTCTTCGAGCTTCTTCGAAGGCTTTAGTTTTCATTTTCTCTCTAGTTATACCATAGGTGAGGAATGCTCCTAAACTGAATGATAATGTAGCAATTAATACATCAGCTACCCAGTCAACCATCAATAATCCTCCATTTCTCTATTTTCTACTCCTATTTGTTTAATAGTTTTATCATAAGCTTGTTAAAATTCACTTTAAATACTTGTTAAACCATCGTATAGTATGCTTTAATCTTTTAATTCGATGTGAAGGGATTCCTGATCTACTAAATACATGGTTACCTTTCATGAAAAGGATTAATTCAACCTCTTTACCTAAATACTTTAGAGCTGTATAAAATAGTAAAGCTTGATCAAGCCAGCATCTATAATCTTCAACACTATGAATTATCATTAATGGTGTATCAATTTTATCTGCATATGTCAATGGTGATTTCCCAATATATGCTTCCCTATTCTTCCAATAATCTCCTCCTATTTGATCTGGTACAAAGTGAAATCCTATATCAGCCGTACCAAATTCAGCTGTCCAACTAGAGATCCCATTTAATGAAACTGCAGCTTTAAATCTATTAGTTTGAGTTATAATCCAGTTTGTCATAAATCCTCCATATGAAATACCTGTTACTCCAAGCTTATTGGAATTTATAAACCTATACTTTGAAGTGACATACTCAATCGCTTCCATTAAGTCCATATAATCCCTTTCACCATAATGCCCCCTGATGTCTGCAAATTCTTCACTATAACCATCACTACCACGTGGATTAACATAAATGACAACATATCCATTAGCAGCTAAAATTTGATTTTCGAACATAAATGCATATCCAAAAGCACTTTTAGGTCCACCATGAATATTAAGTATGGCTGGATATTTTTCATGCTCTTTAAACTCAACTGGTTTCATTATCCATCCTTCAATGACAACACCATCTGATGCATTATACTCAAATCTCTCAGGCTTAGAAAGCTTCACACTTCTTAGAAATTCTCCATTAAAATCAGTTAGCTTTACATGTTTTCCATTCCGATAGATCCAAATCTCAGCGGGTTCAACCTCAGTTACTTTAGTATATGCAATGACTCCTCCTTTAATTGTAAAATTGTCAATGAGAAAGTCTCCTGAAATTACAGGCTCAATATTTCTATTTTCAATATTTAATCTATAAACATTTATCCTCCCACCAGTTGAAATGGGAAAGTATATGTATTCATCCTCCCATAGTGGTGGTTGATCAACATTATATGGTCCACGAACATCATAGTAGACTCTCTTACTTGATCCCCTATCAAGCTTCTCCGTTAAGTTTTCAATTTCACCATCGCCAATATTAATAATCCATATATTTTCATGTGTTGCGTATCCTCTATGTAAATCACTTCCCCTAAAGACGATATATTTATCATCAGGACTCCAATTCAATGGACCAATAAACATATCTTTCTTACTAATTTTTCTAGGTTCTCCGCCTTCAACAGGAATTATAAATAGATGATGTCTCCTAGGCTTCATGTCATCAACTTTAGCTGAAAAACATATTTTGTCTCCTCTATTAGAAAAAGAAGCATAGAGTACATCAAAATCTCCAGAAGTCAATTGATTAACATTTCCAGAGAAAACATCTACGACAAATAAATGCCTCCTAAAATAATGTATGTATCCAACGCCATTAAACCAAACTGGAATACGCTTAATTATATGAACGTCTTTTTCAAAGTCTTCATCAATAACCTTTGAAATAAAGAGTATCTTCCTACCATTGGGTGACCATTGTGCAAGCTCAATACCCTCACCGCGTTTACAAATAAGTCTCGGCTCACCACCACCCATATTTAAAATCCAAAGTTCTCCTCCCTTCTCTTCTTCTCCCAAAATTCTCTTAGAAATAAATAAGAGCTGTCTCCCATCAGGAGACCATCTAGGCCAATAATCTCTATTTCCTCTAGTGAACAGTATTACTTCACCATTTTCACTGCTGATAACCCAAATATTCATCGCATAAATGTCCTTGATATTGTCTACTTTTGTCGTAACAAAGGCTATCTTGTCACTTAAAGGTGAAAGCTGTGGGTCAACAATACTAATAATCCTGTTATAATCCTCAAAGTTCAAAACATACATAAAATCACCAAGTATAATTAAAAGCTTAAACTATATTACAATAACTAAGGCCATAGATGGATAACTAGCTATTATAGAGTGAAAGAATAATCTTTTTCTATATATAGATGTAGTGGTCTTAAATTTGATGTCTTCTTGGTGAGATGCATTAATTCTGAGATTTATCAATACACCTAACACTTCTTTTAAGGTGAACAATATTCTGTTCTAAGTCTTCAGTCTTTTGCTATTATGGTTTTTCGGGGAAGATTGCTATCATTTTAAGAGGCTTTGTACCTACCTTTTCAATGTATTGAATAGTTTCTGGTGGGATTACTATTATTGACCCTTTACTTATCTTAACGGTTTTTTCTTTACAGTGAAATTTACCTTCACCTTCTAAGACATAGAGTACTTCTCCATGTGGATGTTTATGTGGGCTTACTTTGCTTTCAACTTCAACATATCTTATAGTTAGTTTTACACTGTCTTGTGGTGTTATCAATGTTTTTCTTCTACCATAGCTTGTTTTCTCCCAGCTAATTTCATTAAAATTTTTAACTGACATTTTTTTCTACCTTCTTTTTATATTCTTTCTTCACCTTTTCAATTAGTTTAGGATTCAAATATAGGTCCATTGTAGTTCTGACTAATGTTCTAGTTGCTTTAATAGTGGCTTCCTTCCCTTCTTCACTTATTGTTGCTTCAGCAAATTCTCTCGTATGTAATGATATTCTTTTTTCCATTATTGGTATTCCAGCCGAAATTGCTGGTACTACCTGGGTTACATTTCCAAAGTCCGTTGAAGCTAGTGGTCCAACCTTAATTACTTCAATTGGATCGACAAGTTTGAAGCCTTCTTCTTTAAGGTTTTCTTCAAGTATTTCCGCAAGTGTTTCATAGATTATCTTCTCTCTATAAAGGGGCATTAGAGGCTCTATTTCAGCTTTAGCACCTGTCATTAATGCTGCTCCTTTAACACAGTTAAAGACTTTCTCTTTAAGTTCATTTAAGTACTTCAAGTCAGCTGCTCTTATAGTGGTTACTGCTTCTGCATAATCTGGAATTACATTAGCTGCTTCTCCTCCTTTAACTATTATCCCATGAATTCTAGCATTTTTTCTTATATGTTGTCTCAAACAGTCAATTCCATGGAACATGAGCATTACTGCATTGAGAGCATTTATGCCGAGATGAGGGGCCGCTGATGCGTGTGCAGTTTTTCCTCTGAAAACTATTTTAAATGATTGAACTGCAAGTGCCCCTTGTCTACAACCTGCCTTTCCGCCAGATAGAGGATGCATAGTTAATACGATATCAATATCATTAAATGCTCCTTTTTCAACCATTACAACTTTACTTCCACCATATGGTCCATGTCCTTCTTCTGCTGGTGTTCCGATGACTATCACTTCCCCATCTATTTTAGGTAGAACTTTTGATACTGCTAGTGCAGCTCCAACTGTTGTTGCTGCGATGATATTATGTCCACATCCATGCCCTATCTCTGGTAATGCATCGTATTCAGCTAGAAAGGCAATTTTTGGTTTATCTTTTGCGCCCTTAAATGAAGCCTTAAATGCTGTCTTCATATCCATGAACTCTCTCTTAACTGTAAAGCCATGCTTCTCTAGAATTGAGGTTAATAGTTCACAAGCCTTAAATTCCTCACTACCCAGCTCTGGATTTTCATAGAGAAATCTACTTATCTCTAAAATTTCACTTCTTAATTTTTCAACCCAATTTAAAGCTTCACATTTCAAGTTGTACATAACAATCACTGTTGATGGTTATGATTGCTTTAGGTATTAAAAACTAAGCATTAATTACCATGATATTTTATCGAGATTATCATTGGTTTGTAGGTTATCATAATGATTTACTTAATATTTTAAGCTGACTTCCTATAGGTAAGTTTATTTTTACCTATCTACAAGTTATTTTGACCTGATATGAAGAGGACCTTTAGCTATTTGAATGCTGAAAGGGTCTTTATTGAAGTTCTAGCGCCAAATTATTTTCATGGTTTTTCATTTTCCGAATTAATTTACATGGAGAAAACTAAGTATCAATTAATTGAATTGTATAAACATAAGGTATTTGGAAAAACTCTCATCTTGGATGGTAGACCTCAACTCTCATCTTTAGACGAACATATTTACCATGAAATCCTAGTTCATCCAGCAATGATTGCACATCCTAATCCTAGACAAGTAGCTATATTGGGTGGCGGTGATGGTTGTGCTCTGAGGGAAGTTTTAAAGTATTCATCAGTAGAAAATGTTTTTCTGGTCGATATGGATGAGCGAGTTGTTGAAGTATGCAAAAGCTATCTTTCGGAAATAAATCAGAACTCATTTGATGACCCGAGAGTTAATTTGATGTTCATGGATGCTCACAAGTTTATTGAAGAATGGAATGGTTCTCTGTTTGATGTAATTATAATGGATTTAACTGATCCAATAAGTCTTATTTCAGCTAAATTATATACCCAAAAGTTCTTCAATCTTGTTTCCTTGAAACTTTCGAGGAACGGCATATTATCTATTCAATGTGAATCACCAACAACTTCAAAATGGTTATTTCCAATTCATTTTGCAAATATAGCAGCTACTTTGAAGTCAGTATTTAGATATGTGATTCATGCCAGGGAGTATATTTTCAGTTATGGTTCAGATTGGGGTTTCAGCTATGCTTCCCAATCAATAAATTTGAAAATGTTATCAAGAGACATAATTGACAAAAGATTGAAAGAAAGAGGAATAAAGACAAGATATTATTGTGGTGAAACACATGAGTCAATAACTAGGCTTCCCTTAAACATTAAAAATGAAATTGCCTATGAAAAACCAATTAAAATGGAGGACGCAATAAGACATGTCAAGGAATATCTGGACTTAAAGAGCAAACTTGAAGAAATATTATAAGCTAGTAGATGTAGAATTAAATAGCTTGACTTGCACATAATACTATTTTGAGAAGAAAGTGATTAGAAGAAGTGAAAAAATGAATATTGACGTTAGAAAATACTATGAAAACTTTATAGTTCAAAGGGAGATTGCTGATTTCTGTAGAAATAGGTGGGTTGCAATTCACTGTCAAGAAAGAACTAGTAATAATCGTCCTCTACTAGTTAGATATGAAAGAAATTATCCTCTCACAATTAAATCAGTTAATGATGTATCAAGGTTGCTGAAACGTTTTGGCGGTCTACGTCCTAGAACTTTCTATGCAACTGCAAGTCTATATGAGAGACTGGAAACCAAAAATGATGCCTTCAATTATTATGAGAATGTCTATGCAAGAACGCCAACATGGGATATTGACAGTAGACCTGAATGGTGGCAAGCTACAATTGAAGTTATCAAGATTATTGTAAATACATTAAATGATGAAGGTGTATCTAAATCAATTTATATTAAGTGGAGTGGTAGGGGAGCACATATACATATTCACGAAAATGCTATTTCAAGGAAAATATATGAAAAAATTAAGCCAATTGATGTTGCCTACTGCATAGTGGAATATATTATCAGTAAAATTAAGCCTTCTATTCTGAAGGTTAACTCAACATTAAATGTTGGAATTAAAGTTGAAAATTTGATGGATTCCCAAAGAGTTTTCACGGCGCCATTAAGTTTACATAAACAATTAGATGTAGCTTGTATAGTTCTTAAGCCATATGAAATCGATGATTTCGACTTTAATTGGACTAATCCAAGCAATTTTAAACATAATCCTAATTGGCGTGAGTTCATTGATGGAGAGGCAGATGCCTTAGCTAAAAAAGCATTGAAAGCTATAGGTCCATATCCAAAGGAATCAAAGAAAGATCATAGGCAATTAAAGCTAATTAAAATTCAGCAACAAAAGGAATTAAATTTCTTTATTAAGCCTCCCATAAAGCTTCCATCAAAAATACAATTAAGCTTATCATTTTTACGCTTCAATCCTAATCCTCCTCCAATAAGTAAGGGGAGAAAATTTAGTCGAGGAGTTAAAGAAGCCCTTTTAAAAGTTGAAGATATTCTGAGTCATTTTGCTTTGGGTAATGTTGATTTAGAATATGCAATTAAAACTTTAAATTATGCGAAAAACGCTATAATTCCATTTCAAAATTATAGTGCTGAGGATATTAACAAGCTTATCAATATCTATGATGATGCAATTAAACTTTTATTACGCTTGAAGGAGCCTATTGAAGTTAAAAAGTGGCTATTATCTCATGGGCCTCCTAGAGTAACCCATATTAAGCTCGAAGAGTTCTTTAAACAAGACTAACAGTCTAGTTAGGTGACTATTATGGGTAATGTTCAATTATTAATTGAAAATGTAAAGAATTGGCATAACTTTCTAAAGGAATTTGAAAAATTTGTAAATAGCCAGGAATTCCTTGAAGCTGTGGATGGTAAAAGAATCACACTTAAACGACGTTTTCATGGAACAATAATGGTTGAAGTAGAGGGAGTAGTGAGTGTCGGAGATTTTGAAAACTGGAATATTATCTGTAATGATCAACGTATAGGCTCCCTGGAAGTATGCTATATGGATCAGCACTTCTTTGTCTTATCTGTTGAAGTTATAGATGCACTACTTAGTGATGATGAACTTAAAACGTTAATGCTTAGTGGTAGTACTTGGGCAACTCCTCTTCAACCAATTAAAATTTCCATTAAAGCTAAAGATGAAGAAAAACTAAAAAATGCCTTGACTAAATTTGTAACTAACTACTCTGATGACTACCCGAACCCTATAGCTAGAAAATTTGCTCCTAAAGCTAGAGTGCTCTGATTCCATTTAAATGGAATATACGCGCTATCTATAATGATTTTGGTTATTTATCTAGGCATTGCTATAACTTCTCTTACTTTCAATTGCGTGAAATTTCTAGTGAATGCTGTTTTTATTATAAGCGCAGTGTCTGCCCCCTTTCCCGTTCCTGCAATAGCAATTATTTCTTCTTCTGGTGGAATGAGGGCGGCATCTGTAGCCATTAAAGCTATTTCAATTGCGACTTTTACACCTTGGCTGAATCTTCTATATGCCTCAGCGATTACTCTATCAACAGTAAATCCTTGATATTTCTTTCTTAATGCGTCACCAACACCCCAACCTAGCACATGAGGACATATTAAGACTTTCGCCCAGCTCTCCTTCAACTTCTCCAAGGTTTCCTTGTCATATTCTGTTGCACCAGCATGAGTGACAACTATTAATTCAATTTTACTCTTCAAATTGTCAAAATATTCTAGTGCTTTAAATGCAGTTTCTCCCCTTGTCGATGCTACAACAACATATTTTAATCCAAGCTCAATTAATCTCTCTTTAACTATTTCCAGGACCTTATCTGTGTTTTGTGGTCCAGCTTCCTCAAAATAATAGACTTTTCTTTCAACAACCATTATACTTCCTCCAAAACTAATATGTTCAAGTTGTGTTTAAATGATTATTGTTAAAGATACAACTATATCTTAAAGTGTAACTTCAAATACTATGTGGAGGCTAAAATTGATATGAAAGATATTAACTTGTCAGAGCTTAAGGGATGGGTCTTTAAAAAAAGGGTTCATGGAAAAATAATCTTTATAGATTTACGTACCTCAAAGGGAATAATTCAGTGTGTTGTTAGAAAGAATAAGGTTTCTGATAAAACCTGGAATACTGCTGAGAAAATCACTCAAGAGTCAAGTGTCGTTTTAAAGGGTTCATGGAAGGATGAGCCAAGAGCACCTGGTGGGAGAGAATTTCATGTTGAAGACTTAATTGTTGTTCATATGGCTGAATCTCCATACCCTTTAGGAAAGAAGTCGCATTCACCTGAAGTCTTAATGGAGAAACGCCACTTGGCTGTGAGGGGTATACGTTATCAAGCTATTTCTAAGGTTAGACATGAAATCTTACGTGCGGGTAGAGAATTCTTTATTGAAAATGGATGGTATGAAGTTTCCCCACCTATAATTGTAGCAACTGCTTGTGAAGGTGGAGCCACCCTCTTTAAGATGAAATTTTTTGATATTGACGCATTTCTAACTCAAAGTTCTCAGCTTTACTTAGAAATAATGATTTTTAGTTTGGAGAAGGTTTGGTGTTTAGCTCCATCTTTTAGAGCAGAGAAATCTAGAACACGTAGACATTTATGTGAGTTCTGGCATTTGGAAGCTGAAGCTGCATGGATGGACTTAAATGGATTAATGAAATTAGAAGAGAATTTAGTCTCGCATATTTGTAGTTGTGTCATAGATAACTGTAAACGTGAACTTGAAATACTAAATAGAGACATTGATGCATTAAAGAAAGTTAAGCCCCCCTTTGAACGAATCACATATGATGAATGTATTAATAGGTTGAGAGCCCTTGGAAAGGATATTAACTGGGGAGATGATATTGGCGGTGATGAAGAATGGCTTTTAACAAAGGATTTAGAAAAACCAATTTTCATTGTAGGTTATCCTCTACATCTAAAGGCGTTTTATGTGAAGGAGGATCCAAATCAACCAGGAATGGGTTTAACTGTTGATTTACTTGCTCCTGAAGGTTATGGTGAAATAGCTACTGGTGGTGAAAGAGAGGATGATTTAGAGAAATTGATTAAACGAATTAAAGCTGAGGGATTTGACCCATCTTCATATGATTGGTATTTAGATTTAAGACGTTACGGATCAGTCCCTCATTCTGGTTTCGGAATTGGAATTGACCGTCTAACTTGGTGGATCTGTGGGCTAGAACATATACGTGATGCATTACCATTTCCAAGGCTTGCTAGAACAATGAAGTTTATTTAGAGGTGTGATAAAATGATGAGGTTGACTTCAGCAGCTAAACCTGAAACCAAAGAGGGTAAACAATATCACATTGAATGTGGACCTGGAGACGTTGCTCCATATGTGTTACTGCCCGGTGATCCTGAAAGGGTCATAAGAATAGCTAAGCACTGGGATTATTATGAATTGAAAGCAAAGCATAGAGAATATGTTACTTGTACTGGAAAATTTAAGGGTGTTCCTATTTCAGCTACTAGTACTGGTATTGGAAGTGAATCTACTGCAATTGCCATTGAGGAGCTTCTTCGAATTGGAGCAAATACTTTCATTAGAGTTGGAACAACTGGGGCCATCGTTAAGGAAATTAATGTTGGAGACCTTATAATTTCAACAGCAGCAGTTAGATTAGAGGGTACAAGTAATCAATATGTAATAAAGGAATATCCTGCATCTGCAAGTTATGAAGTTATCTTAGCTTTAATTGAGGCAGCTGAATTATTAAATGTAAAATATCATGTTGGAATAACTGCTTCAACTTCATCTTTCTATGTAGGTCAAGGACGACCTGGATTTAAAGATTATCTTCCAAGCTGGTCTAAGACGTTGTTAGATGATTTAAAGTTAGTTAATGTTTTAAATTTTGAGATGGAGGCGTCAACTATTTTTACTTTAGCTAATATTTATAATGCAAGAGCTGGTGCGATATGCGCGGTATTAGCAAATAGAGTTACCGACGAATTCATTACTGATGCGGGCGTCGAAGATGCAATTAAAGTTGCAAATGAAGCTGTAAGAATTTTACATCAATGGGATAAGCTTAAGGAAGAATCTGGAAAGAAATACTTCTTTCCCTCACTACTTGAATAGTTTAATTTAATTAAATAGATACCCTAGTCAGCCACTCTTTATACTTTCCAACTTTGCCTTTAACAACTCGATGGTAATATTGTGCTATTTTCCTAGTTATCGGACCAGGCTTTCCCCCATTATAAACTATACCATCTATTTCAGATATTGGTGTTATTTCCGCCATGGTTCCACATAAAAATACTTCATGAGCAGAATATAATTCAGTTCTATTAAAGTCTCGAATCTCCACCTTTACTCTTAAATCCTCTGAAATTTTGATTATAGTGTCTCTAGTTATACCTGCAAGAATTGAAGCATAGAGTGGTGGAGTTATAAGTTTTCCATTTTTAATCATGAAAATGTTTGCCCCTGTACTCTCACTTATAAATCCTCTATGATCCATCATTATTGCTCCATCGTATCCTGCTTCATATGCCTCTATCATGGCAAGCGCACTATTTGCATAGTTTGCCGCACATTTCACATATATTGGAAGCGAGTCTGGTGATGGTCTTCTCCATGAAACAACCTTATACTTCCTATATTCTTCAAATTCCTCCTCATTATCTAACTTGCTTCCAACTATTCTTAATGCTATAGCCATTTGGGTTGGAGCTGCAATAGCTACATGTAAAGTTGATTTCTCCTTTGGAAGTCCTCTGAAAACTATTGGTCTAATATATAAATGTGTTCTAACCTTATTTGTTTTTATCAATTTTACTATTGCTTCCTCTATCTCTTTAATATTAAAATTAATTTTTAATCTATAAATCTTCGCTGAATAGAACAGTCTCTTTATATGGTCTTCTAATCTGAATATTAACCATTCGTTATCGTCGAAGTATGCTCTAATTCCTTCAAAGACAGCTATTCCATAATGAAGTGCAGGGGTCATTATATGGATTTGTGCTTCATTATATTCGATAATCTCTCCATTCATCCAGACATATTTAATTATATCCAATTATAGCTCCCCCTTTTATATAAAGGTGGGATGGATGAGCTATTTAATATTTTATTTATTCAATTGCTGGTATTCTTATTCTTGGCATTATTTTTTCTCCTCGTTTCACCTTTATAAAATAAAACACTATTGCTCCAATTGCAACTATAGTTACGATATAGAATACTAGGTTGCCAATAGCATAGACACTTGTTTTTTCTATAATTAAGCTAAATCCTTCTTTCTCTAATTTCGCTTCAATGCCATAGATTATTCCCCAACCTTCAAAGGTCACAGTATATACGCCAGGTTCACTTTCACTTGCCCTTAGATTATTTATTCTTACAATTGCATCTTTTACAGGTTCATCATCGGACATATATTTTGCCTTAACTAGAACTGTTATAGTTCCAGGCGTCAATGTATAGCTTTCTATTAAAACTTCAATTCTATCCCATATTATGTACGACTTAACTGTTTGGTTAAAGCTAACTATATTAGATGGCGCGTCTACTTCCTCTACTTCTAAATCTACTTTCACTAAGCTCTCCCTTAAAATACTTGTAAATCCCCATCCATCTTCTTTTATCACAATTTCTTCACCACTAAGCGTTACTATCGCCCCCTCGGCTGGAGTTGTATTATGAGCCCAAATTGCATGGACTCCTATCTTTACAGTTTTTCCTACCTCTACTCTGGTATTGACTGGAGAAATTTCGTCAATGATTATTTGTGTTACAATGATTTTTATTGTTTCAATATTATATGGAAGTGTAACTGCTTTTCCATCTGTTAATCCTTTAATTGTTAAGGTAAATGCTCCAACTTCTTCTGGTGCAGTTAGAGTAAATATTGCGCTTCCATCCAGTGAGGTATATGCTTCTCGACTGTCTAACTGAACTCTTCCTCCTAGTATTGGTTTACCATCACTTGCATACGTTAAGTTAACTATTATTTGAAATGTTTCTCCTGGATTATAGAGGATTCTCTCTGTTAATACTTCAACTTTTAGGGAGTCATAGATTACCTTTACAATATTTGCTTCAAATTCTGTCAACCCATATTTATAATCCTCTATACTCTCAACTGTAAACCATCTCTCGCCCAGATAAGGCCAAATAGTACTACCATTAAGGTGGATTCTGCCTTTAAATGCAGTATTATCATAAGCATATCTTCCCATGAAAATTATGGTGGCATTAGATCCAACATTGACTCTCATTTTATTAACTGGAACTATGAGCTCAATTACAACTTTATCCCATATTATCTCAGGATCCTCCACCTCCTTGATGACTACGACTGGAGTATTATCAATATAAGCTTTCGTTATAGTGTAAACTGTTTTTCCAACTATGTCAGAAGTTACTTGAAATGTTGCCCATCCACTTGCATTCGTATAAGCATATAATGTTCCATTTAATTCTAATTTGACTTCACTTGCATCTATTCCAGTTGAATTCCACTTTGCATGGAACCATATTTTCTGTGTAGATTTCACATCTACCCTTGTATTGTTTATGATTACATTGTCAATGACAATTTTATCTCCATATGTAACTGTAACTTTGAACGCTGATCCCACTTCACTTTCAACTCGTATTGAGAGTTTATATTTTGAATTAATCCATGAATCACCCACCTTGAAGTATGCATCATTTAGGGATGTTGTATCTGGCTTTGCATCAATTAATCTAACTGGCCCTTCACCTGGACCAAGAGTTTCATTTACAAATAATATGAGGACCCCTTCGCCAGGCAGATATAAATCATATCCCGTTTTTCTCCTCACCTCAACTAAATAATATACCTCGTCTGATACTGGTATCTTTATAACTCTAATTCCACTAGAACTTTCTAATGGTTTTAATTCAACTGTAATAGTACTTCCATAATTAACCTCTACAATGTCATCGTCGCTTAACCATCCTAAACTAATTTTACAGGCAGATGATGGGTGGGCTGGGGAGCTTCCAGCAGGATCACCATTCCAATTTCCCTTAGCCATTAAATCCCATTTACCCATGTACTCTCTCATACTGCTTGGATCATATAAGTCTGGTAGGCCTAGCATGTGTCCCATTTCATGTACATAGACTCCTAGTGGATCATATTCTGATACAACTGCAATTGAAAGCCACTTACCTCCTTCCTCAGTTGTAATGAATGTTTCTCCTAGAAAAGCATAGGACCAAATGTCACTTTCATTATGAGTTATAGCTTCATCTCTTCCAGCATGAACTATCACTATCCTGTAGTATATGTTGAAGTCTATATGGGGATCCGCTAATGCAATAGCGTCATTCACTAATGCTTGTTGTGTTGTGCTGTTATCTGCAGAGTAGTATGACATAGGTTTCGGCATTTCAAACCAACCGGCAACATTTGTATCGTCAAACCATGTTAAGTCGTATGAAACTGCAGTATAATAATCAACGGCGGCTTCACTAAAGATTTGCATAATTTCAGATTTACTCTTGGACTGAGGCATGTCTGTGAAGTTTACTAAAATGACATATGTTCTCTGTCTACCTAATGGTGAATTATGTAATGATTCAGCAATTGATGATGAGTATCCAGTGTCGCCTTTTAATATCCTGATAGATATCACTTCGATCTTTCTATCTTTTGCATTGATGATTCCATAGACTTCGATTTCTCGTCTTAGTAAAGTATATAGATTGCCTTGGTATGTTATTTCAAGGACGTTTTTTCCGTCTGTTAATATATATTTGATTTCTTTTAATGATATTATGCATCCTAGATATCCCTTGACGGTAATAGGGTTTCCATCAATTTCATTTATGTTTTCGAGAGCTTCTTGTATACTTAGAACTAGACTCTCTGCTTTTACAATGTTATGTTGAGTTAATACTGGTGTTAACATTAACGGTAAAATTAACATAAGGTAAAGTGAAATCGTCTTCTTCAACTACTTCACCTCGTTTAAGCCAAATAATATAATGATTTAATGTGTAAATTAACACTTTTGCTAGAAGAGAAATTAATATACTATGAAGTAATTCATTTTATTTCGATTGGAATGGTAGTCAGCAAGGTGCATGGTGAAGTAGTTATTTTTACTCCAAAGATTGACATTGCATCTCAAAATATTAAACGTAAACTACTAGAAAATTATGATTTTACTTTGAAAAGAGATGGAAGTCTAACTTTTCATTCAAATGATCTTGGAATCTTAATAGTTGACTGTGAATGCGATTCAATTTATGCTGACTATGTTGAAAATTTGTTTGAAGCAAAACTATTTATTTTCGCTACAAGACATTCAGCTAAAAGTGGAATTCCTGCTCTTCTAACCCACACACCTGGAAATTGGACTTCTAGGACTTTATATGGAGGTAAGCCGCGTTCACTATGTATTGCACCTGCTTCAAGCCTAAAAATAGCATTAATTGAGTTGTACAATGCTGTTGAGGAGTATAGTTTAGAGAATTGGAAAGTTGGCCTCGAAGTTACTCATCATGGTCCATATATCAATAATATTCCTACAATGTTCATTGAGCTAGGAAGCAATGAA
Organism: Candidatus Culexmicrobium sp.; assembly: GCF_058356305.1. Lineage (NCBI taxonomy): Archaea > Thermoproteati > Candidatus Culexarchaeota > Candidatus Culexarchaeia > Candidatus Culexarchaeles > Candidatus Culexmicrobiaceae > Candidatus Culexmicrobium > Candidatus Culexmicrobium sp. The sequence goes on along the minus strand of NZ_JBTVBB010000012.1, from coordinate 93,695 downwards.
AAATATTGGAGAAATGAAACTGCTGCTAAGGCTATTGCACAAGTAATAATGAAGGTTGCAGAGGCTGAAGCATTGTCTCGTGAATTTAACTTTAAGTTTAGTGTTGGTTTTGGTGGTCCACATTATGCTCCAAGATTTACCAAATTAGTTTATGAAACTGACATTGCGATAGGACATATAGTTCCTGAATATGTTTTTGATGAAATTTCGAGAAATGAAATAGTTTCTGCAATTACACGTACTAGAGAGAAAATTGACTTTGCATTAATTGAATGGAAAGGGTTGAAAAAACGTCATAGAGACTTTTTAATCCCTATTCTAGATGATTTGAATTTAACTTGGATGCGTACTTAGTTTAATGTTAAGCTGCACTATCTTAACATGAACTATGCTTTATTGCATTATTTGGACATGCAACTACACATGCACAACATTGTATACATTGATCTACATTTGGGGCAGTGGTTTTTCCCTCAACTAGTTCATAAACACCTACTGGACAAACGTTCACACATTCACCAACACCAGTGCATTTATCATAATCTATCTCGATAACTACACCGAGCGCTTCACTTTTCCAAACCTTAACATTTGACAAATTATCACCTCGAAAACTATTAACAGTATTATACTATTTTTATATTTCTATTAACCTCCTTTAAGTTTAATATTAATTAAATTGGTTGAAATGAAATTATATTGGAAATTTAAATTTCTCTCTTACAATTTTTTCTAACCTTATAATCTGTTCTCTTCTAAACCCAATGTATATTCCGCCAATTTTACCTCCAACCCAAGTCTTTGTCTCTCCATCTAGAATTTCAGTTAGTATCGGATGAATAATCTTTATAGCGTAAACATTGACTTTTTCATTATTTACTCGAATGGTTTTTTCCTGTTCTAAATCTATTCTAATTCCATTTTTCAGTTTTCTTATAACTAGAGGTTTACCTCTTCTAGGTGGAATAATGTTGTCTAGAATGTCATGTTCTATATCTAAGTGTGTAACTTTCGCTAAAGCGTATCCTTTAACATGAATGTATACTTCGCCTTTCAATCTTATTGATCCTAAATTGGTTAATAGTAGAATTTCTGCATTTTCTAATAGTATTTTACCTTTAGCAGGTCCCGTCATTTTTATCATCATTACTTTAGTTAGATTATCCTACTTATGATATTGCTTTATTCATTGTAATTTAATTTTCTCTTATGGTAAAATTTTTAACATAGTCCTTCCTTTGTAGATAAGTCGAATATTTTGTTGAAAGAGGTGGAGTAATGTCAGTCTCCAATCATAGTCACCAAATGGTTTACACTTTCAGTGAAGGCGACTATAAGAATGTCAAGTTACTAGGTGGAAAAGGTGCAGGTTTATGTATGATGACACAACTTGGGCTTCCAGTTCCACCTGGTATTGTAATTACAACTGAGGTCTGCAGAGAATATTATGCGCTTGGTAAAAAGCTACCTAAAGGGTTAATGGATGTAGTTCGAGAGAAAATGAAGTATATAGAAGAGCGAACTGGAAAGAAATTTGGTGATCCAAATAATCCATTACTAGTATCTGTACGATCAGGTGCACCTGTTTCAATGCCTGGAATGATGGACACAGTACTAAATCTAGGCATTAATGATGAAATAGTTAAAGGACTTGCAAAGCAGATGAATGATGAACGAGCTGCATATGATGCTTATAGACGATTTTTACAAATGTTCGGTAAAATAGTTTTAAAGATTGATGAAAAATTATTTGATGAAGCATTTGAAGAGATTAAAAGGAAGTATGGAGCAAAGACAGATACTGAACTAAATGCAGAAGCGTTAAAAGAGATTGTTGAACGATTTAAAAGAATTATAAAAGAACATTATGGAAAAATAATTGATGACCCATGGAAACAATTAGAATTAGCCATTAAAGCAGTATTTGAATCATGGAATACTCCTAGAGCTATCTTCTATAGGAAGGCTAATAATATAACACCGGACATAGCTGATGGAACAGCAGTAAATATCGTTGCAATGGTATTTGGAAATATTGGAATGAATTCTGGAACTGGTGTTGTCTTCACTAGAAATCCAGCCAATGGAGAAAATGAGCTTTATGGTGAATTTTTACTTATGGCTCAAGGAGAAGATGTAGTTGCGGGAATTAGAACTCCGAGACCCATTAAGGAACTTGAAAAAATTAATCCGGCATTATATAAGCAACTATATGAAAGTTCAAAATTATTAGAGAGAATCAAGAAGGAAGTTCAAGATATTGAATTTACAATTGAACGTGGAAAATTATACTTCCTACAAACAAGGAATGGCAAGATGACTCCTCTAGCTAGAGTTAAAACTGTAGTGGATATGACTAAAGAAGGAATACTGACGAAGGAAGAAGCTTTACTGAGGGTCACTCCTGAACATATTCAACAACTATTATACCCGAGAGTAGATCCAAACGTTAAAGCAACACCTGTTGCTACTGGCCTTGCCTCTTCTCCTGGAGCAGTAGCAGGTATGGTAGTATTGAATGCAGATGATGCAGTCAAATGGAGTGAAGAAGGAAAACCAGTTATATTAGTAAGGGAAGAAACAAAGCCAGACGACGTACATGGAATGTATGCCTCTGTAGGTATCTTAACAAGTAGAGGTGGAATGACAAGTCACGCAGCAGTTGTTGCTCGAGCCATTGGAAAACCATGTGTAGTAGGATGTGAAGATATTGTAATCGACTATGAAGAGAAGCTTTTCAAAGTTAAAGGTACTGATATAGTTGTAAAAGAAGGCGATTGGATTACAATTGACGGCTTCACAGGCCATGTATATGTAGGTAAGGTACCTACAATTAAACCAGAACTCCCCCCAGAATTCTATGAATTACTTTCATGGGCTGATGAATTTAGAGTTCTTGGTGTTAGGGCAAATGCTGACATTCCAGAGGATGCAGAGATAGCTAGAAAATTTGGAGCTGAAGGTATAGGTTTACTTAGAACTGAAAGAATGTTTAGAGCACCTGAGAGACTTGAAATCTTCAGAAAAGTCATAATGTCTAATACAACTGAGGAAAGAAAAATGAACCTTGAAAATTTAATTCCACTATTAAAGAATGACTTTAAAGAGATACTAAAAGTAATGGAAGGATTACCTGTAATAATTAGGTTATTTGATCCTCCACTGCATGAATTTCTTCCAAGCGAAGTTGAACTTGTCACAGAAATCATTGAACTAAGACGAAAAGGTGAAAAGGAAAAGCTTAAGGAGAAGGAGGAACTTCTAAGAAGGGTTAGAGCTCTTCGAGAAGCAAATCCAATGATGGGCCATAGGGGTGTAAGAGTTGGAGTAACCTATCCAGAAATATATGCAGCTCAAGTTAAAGCAATCCTAGAAGCAACAGCAGAGCTAATTAAGGAAGGTTTAGACATTAAAGTATCTATAATGATTCCACAAGTCTGTGATGTAAAGGAATTAGAATATGTTAAAAAGTATGCTGTAGATCCAGTAGCAAGGGAGGTTGAACAGAAATATGGTATTAAGATACCTTTCAAATATGGGACAATGATAGAAGTAGTGAGGGCATGCTTAACTGCAGATGAAATTGCAAAGGTAGCTGAATTCTTTAGCTTTGGAACAAATGACCTTACGCAAGCAACTTTCACTTTCAGTAGAGATGATGTTGAAGGAAAATTCCTACCAAGATACATTGAGCTAGGAATACTGAAGGAGAATCCATTTAAAACCATTGACATCAAGGGTGTGGGTAAGTTAATGAAGATATGTGTTGAACTGGCCAGAAAGACTAGGAAAGATATTGAAATAGGAATTTGTGGAGAGCAGGGTGGAGACCCCAAAAGCATTGAATTTTGCCATTCAATACGATTATCCTATGTAAGTGCTTCTCCCTATAGAATTCCAGTGGCAAGACTAGTAGCAGCTCAAGCAGCAATAAAGGAGAAGGGTCTTGAACTAGCAAAATATTAAATCTACCCTCAACATTTTCATATGTAGAATCTCTTTAGAGAGATCATTGATTCTTCAGCCACACAGTATTTGCTTTTAAATTTAACTCCCTCCAACATCAATATTTTTCTCTTAATTTCAATTCCACCCTTTACACTGTATCCTCCAATATGTCCATTAGACTTGACGACTCTATGACAGGGTATTATTGGTGCTTCATTATTCATAGACATGAGCCTACCAACTAATTTTGGACTCACCTTTAATATCAAAGCTAATTCTTTATAAGACACAACCTTACCTATCGGGATTAATAGGAGCAGTGCCTTTACTATCTCTAATAAATCTTTAGTATTGGCTTTTCTCAACTTATCCTCCTCGTATATTAATACTGTCATTTATTTTTCACCATGAGTCTTTGAATTTTAGTTAAATACCTTGCAACTTTAATGCATTGAGGGTCAACTTCAATATCCTTTCCTTCCTCTATAACTACATGCCTAATTTTCACTTTCACTTTTTCTCCCATAATCTTCCCAACTTCTTCCATCATCATATGAAGTTGTATACAGTGTGGTGACCCATCTACAGTTAAAATTACAATTTCATCTAAGTCTAGTCTAGCTAACATTGACGTTATCTTGAATCCAACCATATTCATATGCTCTCTTTCTAGGCATACTTTAAGAGGCACTCTCTCCTGACTATACTTCTTATAAAATTCTGGGTATTCAAATTCAATACATGATCCGTAAATGAGAATTTTCTTCTTTCTCCTTATTTCTCGACTAGCTACATTTATGCTAAGAACGTCAAAACCCATTTAAACCTCCCCCTATTACCGCAATGAATTTTCTAGTAAATCAATACTTCTCCAAGATATTTCTTACGTAGAATTTGATAATTATTGATGGCCCTCTTTATCATTTCTAAATGTTTTTCTTTAATTTGACCTATAATTCTTGCAGGTATTCCAACTACGATAGAGTTGTCAGGTATTACCATAGACTCTTTGACAACTGCTCCAGCCCCTATTATGCAATTTCTCCCAATTCTTGCACAATCTAAAATTATAGCTCCAATACCAATCATCGTTTCATCATCAATTGTTGCACCTTCAATTATTGCTCCATGACCGATTACAACTCTATTACCAATAATTGTCTTACCTCTAGGAGTCGGATGAATTACTACATTGTCTTGAATAGATGTCTCTTTTCCGATTTCTATGGCGTTTAAATCTCCTCTAAGTGTGGCTCCAAATAAGATTATGGTTTTCTCATCTATTCTAACATCTCCAATTATATACGAGGTTGGGGAAATGTAGACTCCCTCTCCAATAATAGGCTTTCTTCCATTAATTTCAATTAAAGGCATAGTAAACTTTAGATAAGTTTATTCTTAAATTACTTATCAATCATTCGGGCTCATAAAGTCTTAAGTAATCTATCTTCACATAATATTTAACAGCATTTTAGGGTGAATAGTCATGGCTGGGAATGATGGTCCCATATGGATTATGAGAGACTTCATTAAATGTAGTGGCTGTAGATTATGTGAGATTGCATGCTCTCTGGCGCATGAAGGAAAAATATGGCCTGAAGCGTCAAGAATAAGGATATTTATGCTTGTACCAGGTGTTGAAATACCACATCTATGTACACAATGTCAAGACTATCCATGTGTCAATGCATGTCCAGTTAAAGCATTAAGTGTAAATGAAAAAACAGGAGCAGTAATTGTTGATAAGGAGAAATGTACAGCATGCGGTGCATGTATAGAAGTATGTCCAGGAAAAATACCTCATCTACATCCTTCAGGAAACTATATTCTAATCTGTGACTTATGTGATGGTAATCCTCAATGCGTAAGAGTTTGTCAAATGGGCAAATGGAATGCCCTATGGATAGTACCTAGATCAACAGTGGAAAAACAGTGTAAACTATATGCTCGCACCCCTGAGGAAATGACCAAAGAGCTCACAATTAACTTATATGGGAAATTTGGGGAGGAATTTCTATGAAAGGTAGAGGATATACTGGAAAATTCTTAGAGGTAAACTTAAGCACAGAAAGGATAACTGAATTAGCCTTTGAAGAAGAAGTTTTAAGACAATATATCGGAGGAAGAGGATTAGCTGCAAAGATATTATGGGATCGACTTGGAAGCAAATGGGAAGAAATTGATCCACTAGGACCAGAAAACATACTTCTCCTCCTAACTGGTCCATTAACAGGTTTCTATCCTGGAGCAAGAATATGCGTCTCAGGAAAATCACCACAAAGCAATGGAATTGTAGGCTCAACAGTAGGAGGAGAATTCCCAATAGAACTTAAATGTGCAGGATATGATGGTATCATAATTACTGGTGCAGCAAAAAGTCCAGTCTACCTCTTCATCAAGGACAGTGAAGTAGAAATCCGGGATGCCTCACATATTTGGGGAAGAGATGGCAAAGAAACCATTAAAATACTTAATAGGGAAATTAGGAGCGAGTTAGAAAGTAAGTATAGAAGATTTGGAAAGTGGAAAGAGCCAGGAATACTTTACATTGGACCGGGTGGAGAAACTAAATCTAGAATGGCTGTAGTAATGTGTAAATGGACACATGCAGCAGGATATGGCGGCTATGGTGCAGTTATGGGTTCAAAAAACCTTAAAGCAGTAGTAGTCAAGGGAACTGGTCCCCTACCAGAAGTCTACAACCCTCTAAGAATGCACTTCCTGTTAGATGAAGTTTATCGAGTATATATAGCACGTGATGGAATGCGAAGATGGGGTACTGGAAGTGGCGGATACGCAGTAGGCTATATTTCAAGTGCAGAGCCAGTCAGAAATTGGCAAGATGAATGGCATGATGAAAAAAGCTTTGGTGTAGACAAATTTGAAAGAAAAGTATGGGTTAAACGTTACTGGGGAGATTATGGATGCCCTACTACATGCCTAAAAATAGCAGTTGTCAAGACAGGTCCATACGCAGGCGCCATAACGGACAATCCTGATTATGAACTTCAAGCCTACTTAGGAACAAATCTAGGAATATTCACACCTGAAGAAAATGTTTACTTATCAGCATTAATTGATGATGTAGGTCTATGTGGAATAAACGCTGGTAACGTGCTTGGATTTGCAGCTGAGCTTTACCAACGTGGAATACTGACAAAAGAAGACTTGAACGGAATAGAGTTAAAATGGGGAGATGCTAAAGCCTTTGCAGAGTTAATAAAATTAATTGTAAAAAGAGAGGGGATAGGCGACATATTGGCTGAAGGAACCTTCAGGGCAGCCATTAAAATTAGTGAAATGAAAGGCATAGATGTCATGAAATATGCAGTACAAGCAAAGGGTATAGCTATTGGTGCACATGGAATAAGAAGTAGATTAGATTACACAACTCCAATATCCTATGTATGCTCAGTTCAAGGGGGTGATCACACTTCAGTTGCAAGAATACCTATAGAATCGCATGGAAGCGAAGTAGTCCGTACAATGCTAGACTCAGCTGTAATATGCACATTTAATTACTTTGGAAATCCAAAACTCTTCTGGAACTTCTTCGAGGCTGTAACAGGGTGGCATGAAACTCCTAAAACTTGGGCTGCTGAAAATGGACTAAAAATAATACAAATTCAAAGAGCAGCACTCCTATTAGGTGGACCAGACTTTTCATGGGACCCAAAAATACATGATGCAAATCCACCGAGATTCTATGAACCACTACCAACAGGCCCATGTGCAGGTCAAGCAGCAGACCCAGAAGAAGTTGAAAAAATGAAGAAAGAGTACTACAAGTTAGTTGGATGGGATGAAAATGGAATACCTAAAAGCGAAATACTATTAAAATTAGGTCTAAAAAGTGTTGATGAAGCATTAGACAAGGTTAGGAGGAAATATAAATGAGTGTATATGAAGCAATTCTAAAGAGAAGAAGTATTCGAGCATTCAAAAAAGCCAAACTAGACAATGAAACAATCTTTAAGCTATTAAATGCCGCAAGATGGGCTCCAAGTGCTGGTAATAGACAGCCATGGCATTTTATCATTGTTCTAAATGAAGAGTTAAAAGAAAAATTAGTACCAATATGTAGAAACCAACTATTCATTGCAGATGCAGCATGCATAATTGTAGGTCTAGCCAATATTAAAAAGTCACCTAAATGGGCAATAGTTGACACTACAATTGCGTTAGAACACATAGTATTAGAAGCATGTGAATTAGGCTTAGGCTCATGCTGGATAGGTGCATTTGATGAGAATGAAGTCAAGAAGCTACTTAAAATTCCAGAAGAATACAGAGTAGTAGCACTAGTACCCATAGGATATCCAAATGAAAGTCCTCCACCAAGATCTAGAAAGAAAATCCATGAAATATATTCAATAGACACATTTGAAAACCAAGAGAAATTCAAATTTAAACAATAAACTTTATTACTCATTCATCCTTAATAATCGAGATGAAACATCAAACTTTAATTGGGAAAATTGAAGCTGCCATAAAACAATACAATTAAAGTAGAGTTTACTGGTTCAATGATCTCAAATACGAGTTAATGGACTTCATCAGAAAGAAAGTTAAAATAGTTGATTTAAGGGGATTAGAAGATAAAGGGAAATTTATCGCCATATTCGAGATAAGGATTTAAATAAATATAGGAGAAACTAAAAGCAGTTTCTTAGAATATTACTTTAGTAACTGTTTATCGCTAGGTTACTATTAAATATGTCTCAAAGTGTTGAGATTAACTAATCCAATTTTCTATTTTAATACCTTAAATTAGAGAAAGCTCTGAACTACTTACCATAATGATTCTTCCAGCACCATTACTAAAGTTTTCATTTTTCATAATCTTCATGATTCCTCTTTTAGCAGTAATATTGGTGCAGTGGCATGGTGAAACTAGTTTGACGCCTATTTTTGGAGGCTCTTCGCTATTCGAATACTCTTGTCTATGTCAGATATATGAAAACCACCTATAACTCCATATACCCTATTAACTCCTGAAACTTTTTTGCACAATTAATAATATTTATGATTCCGGGATGACTACATCCAGTTAAAACAATTAATCCTCTTTCTTTTAGATTTATTAACAATGAATGTTCATCTATCCATCCCATCCATTTTCTCATTCTTCCAGTAGGTATAATTCTATCCATATTTTTTGTGGATTCTGAACAAATAATGGGGATTCCATATGTTTTTAATTATTTCGATTTCATGTCTATTTTCTGATGGAACATATACTGGAGTTGGCTTGCCTATAATGGGTAAAATGTGATTTAGAGAGCCATAATGATCTCCATGCCAGTGAGAGATGGATATGACTTCAATTTCTGAGAGATTTATATTGAGTAGTGAGGTGTTATGAAGAAAAATGGTGAAGGATCCATTTGTATCCATTAAAATAGCATGTCGTTTTCCTCTTATAAATCCCTCTATATAGAATGAAAGACCCCAAGAAGATTTCAGCTCTTCTCTTCATACGTCATTATCCACTAATGTTATTATTCTAATGGCATTCACTTCTTTCACTTCTTATATCCGCCTATTTTTCTTATTACTCTTATATGGTAGGGCCACGTAACGTCCAGGTTGGAACACGTGCATTCGGAATAGCATCTGCTCTTGGTAAATAGGGCTTGATATCAATAATTGGGGAACCTTCAAATGCGTCTAAACCTTTTACATATAAGGTGCAGTCTTTGATTTTTATGAGTTCGACGACACAAAGTCCAATAGGATTTGGTCTGCTAGGGCTACGAGAAGCAAACACACCTACCCGAGGAGCTCCTGAATGTCTTCTTGGAATAACTTGCAGTACTCTTCTTTCCTTCTCATTGTCTCTTAGATGAAACCAATAGAGAATTATAATATGGGAGAAATCTTCAAGTCCGTAGAGACCTTTACAGTATTCTTTATAAATTCTCACCTTTGAAGTTTCATTTGAACTCTCCACTTCTCCAATAAATTTAAGTTCTCCTCTTCTTTTCATCATTTTCCTTCTCATATGATATCACTTTGACTTAAAATTTATTATTAAGATTTTGAGTCTCTCATCTCAATTATGAATTTTATATAAGTAATTACAACTCGACATTTGATGATCTAGTATATACTATACATTAAAGGGATGAGATATTCCCTTATAATCTATACTTGTAGAAGTCATATCTAAAGTCAACTAAAACTTCAACTAATACTGGTTTGTTTATTGAGAATGCTTTTTCTAATGTAGCTTGAAGCTCATTGGGCTCTTCAACTCGGATTCCCTTGATGCCAAATGACTTTGCACACTCTGAAAAATTAGGTGGAAATGTGTCAACTGCGATAAATTTGCTTTCATGATATCTCTGTTGAAGCTTCCATATCATACCATACTTTGCATCATTAAACACGATTATGGTTAAATTTAATTTTAATTCTGAAAGAGTGGAGAGTTCACTTAGTGTCATTAATAACCCGCCATCCCCCATTACAGATACAACCTGTCTATCAGGGTTGATTTTCTTAGCCACTATACCTGCTGGCAGTGAGAAACCCATACTACCATATCTGCCAGGCATTATGAAGGTGTTAGGTAAATAAGGCCTAAAGTAGACTTCCATCCAAGAGTTATGACTACCTATATCAGAAGTTATAATGGCATCTTCATCTACAGCCTTTCTTATGCAATTGCATATGAATGCTGGATGTACAGGTTTAACCTTCGACATTTCATCTGCAAATTTTTCCAGTTCACTTTCAATTGCATTTTTAATATGAGAAATTTCTCTCTCCAAACTTCTCCAACTACTTTTAACTTTTCCCTTAAACTTACTATTTAGCTTCCTTATGAAATGTGGTAGATTTGGTGTATTTACTTCTATTACATCTCCTTTCACAAGTATTTTTGTTATACAGTCCTCTTGGTATATGTGGATTACATTTTTATTAAGCTCTTTAAAGAATCTACTTGATCTAGAACCTAAACTTAACCCTATAGTCAATATTAAATCACTTTCTTGGAATAACTCTTGAACTAATGGATGTGTTCCTCTACCAAAGGCTACACCTATAAAGTATCCTACGTTTAGTGGAGTGTTGAATGGTATTGCACTTTTACCTTCACGTACATGAAATATTGGTGCATAAATGATTTGTGACAAATTTATAACTTCATTCCAACACATATTCCTTAAAATTCCTCTACCAACAATTACAACTGGTTTTTCAGAAGATGAGATGATCTCGTAAACCATTTTAATACTAGTGTCGTCTATGTGTTCCTCTACTTTTTCCCAAGATTTAATTTCTATTTCTTCATTAAGTTCAGCTCTCAATACATCGGTGGGCAAGCTGATATGGACTGGTCCCTTTCTTCCACTACTAGCTAATTGAAATGCTTTGTTAATCGTTTCAGGAATTTTATTTGGATCCTCAATTGTTATACTCCACTTAGTTATTGACCTAAATATTTTCTCTAGGAAATACCAGTCATCGACTCCATGGAAAGGTTGAATTCTATCTATAGTAGAGCATTGACCAGAAAGATGAATCATTGGCGACGACTCTGCAAAGGCTCCTGCAACACCTGTAACTGAGTTTGATGCACCTGGACCAGCAGTAACCAAACATACCCCAGGCTCTCCAGTTAATCTACCATACACATCAGCCATAACTGCAGCTGCATTTTCATGTCTAACTAAGACGTGCTCAATACTGCTTTCTTTCAAGAAATCATAGATATCCAAAATATTATATCCTGGTAATCCAAAAATTAATGAGACTTCATTAACCTCTAACATTCTTACAAGCAATTCTGCAGCTTTCAAAACCCTCCCTCACAGTCAAGGAATATTAAACTTATTTTCTCTACTCTTATATACTCTCCTATAACTAACCATTTAAAATTCTCCATCTAATCACAATTGAGAATAATGCTTATTTCAATTTACTCTCTAAACCTTTAATGTATGTCATTTATGGATTCCATAGTACTAGCAGGTGGGGAATCAAAAAGATTTGGGAAACAAAAATTTATGGTAAAATTGGGGAATAAACCTTTAATTCTACATGTAATTGAGAAGCTCTATAGAATTTCATCTAGAATTATTATTTCAATTAGATCAAATTATCAGGAAAAAGCCATTAAGAATATTCTTTCATCCTATAGTTTCACGGAGAAAATTGTTTTTGCAATAGATGACCCTGACATTCCAGGCATACTAGGTGGTGTTAAATCAGCTTTATTACAATGTAGCAAAGATTTAACTTTCATTACTGGGTGCGACTTACCGTTCATTTCAACTAAAACAATTAGATGGATGGCAGAGAAAATTGACCATTATGACGCCATAGTACCATTATGGAGAAATGGCTTCATAGAACCATTATACTCAATTTACAGAGTCAACCCAACCCTTAATGCTATTAAAAAGACCTTGATGAACAATAATCTTTCTCTGAGAGGTGTATTAAATCGAATCTCCGTAAAATATGTATCAGCTGAATACTTGGAAGAGCTAGCCAACAGCCCAATATTTTTCAACATCAATTCTAAAAAAGATTTAATAAAAGCGAAAAAATTAATTTTAATTTAAATAATTTTGAGATAATTCTTAATATGATCACTTTAAATTAGGAATTTAATTCTTTACTTTACACTCATAATGTGTGTCGCTTATTCTAAAGATCTTTACGTTATATCCCATATAATTAGACACAACAGAGTTCTTAAAATAACCCCAATAATAGTTAACATTATGCATGAGATCTTTCCATTCAAATACGTATGTACCTGATGGTGACGTAGCATTTTTATTAAATTTAACTTGAGAATAAGCTTTCTCACTTGAAGTCCAAGATAACCATTCTTCATATTTATATGAATTTACTGAAACATACCAATAATGTGTATTTGTCGCTGAATTCTTTATTGTAAAATAATAAAATTTCCCAATACCGGCTGAACCAAAATATATAGTTTTAAAACTTCATCAGCTACAGAATAGTAAAACTTATTTTCATAGGTAAATTGATCTAACCCTCTTTCTACGTAATCCAACCTCAATAGATTGGTCGCTTTCCTTAAAGACACAAATGTGCGACCAAATAACTTGTCCAACCTCTATTGAAACACCATACACTGCTCCTTTTCCAAACACGCCTTTATTATTCTTATCAAATGAGTAAGTGTCATCAAAGTCGTCATGTGGACTATTTGCATAGACTTTAAAGCTAATAGACCATAGTAAACAAATTGTCAAAGATAATAATAGAGCTAAATGCTTTTTCAAATTCCCCACCTTAAGGTCTCAGCTATTCTACATAACTCGTCAAGCAACATTAAGCCCTTCAATTTAATCTCTACCTTAGGTGTAATTATTAGAATGAAGCTTGGAAGTTCATAAGTATATCCTTGAGGATTGGTTACATTACTGTAATGCCAAGAGTATACTGGCCAATTGTTAATTATTCTCTTTTCTATTTTAATTCCCTTCCATCCTTCCTTCTTTATCCTACTGTTATCAAAACCAATTTTCCAGTCAATATATTTGTCAACATTTCGTCTGAATTTATCTAAATTTCCATTAAATTGAGCATTAAAACCGTATGTATATCCTTCTCCAAGCTTGCCGAAAGTAATATATATCATGAGCTTAGGCCCTTCTTCTGAAGGCATGTCAATGCAACTTTTTTATAGCTTTCATCATCAGTGTCCATAACTCCAATTTTTGAGTCTGAATATAAGAAGTATATTTGTCGAGGCCCAAATTGAATGATATATCTTAACTCATAATTTTTAGGAAGGTATGTTGGTGGCTTGAATTCAAGACCTTTCTCCATTATGAAGGTTACCGCGTTATTTAAATCTAATAATTTGCCTGGAAGCCATTGACTTGTTATTAAAATTCGATTATCTTCTTCATTACTTTTTTCTGGTGATTTAATTTGCATGAAATAATTGTAACTTAAAGCGAATGCTATCATAAATGTGAAGAAGCCAGGGTATAATAACTTTAATGTTGTTGATATATTGTTTTCATTCTTCATAATATTTCTCATGTTATTTTTATATATATTTAAACTTTTCGTTAAAATTAGATTAAGAAATTGCTTAATAAAGGGACATTAATTATCTTCTTTTTCTTGTTGCTGATACTATGCTTATTACATCTCTATCTCTTAGGACATAGTCTTTTGGAAGTCTTATTCCTGATCTCACGTCTATTGCGTATATGAAGCCCTTTGCTAGGTCGCTGTGTATTTCTCTTGCTAGGTCTAACACTGTTGATTTTGGTGGCATTAGAAATGCATCTGGTAGAATGTTTCCATGTTTATCTGATAGTTTTATTGGGTCTTCAACTGGATATATAACGCTCATTTCCAATAGTTTGAATACGGCTGTGTTTAATGCTTGTTGGACTCCTGTTCTGAAAATTCTTCCCATGACCCTTTTCTGGACATATTCTAGAGCCCACTTTTGTTTAGGAGTTAATTTTTCTTCGTTAATTACTTTGAATATTTCTGTTCCTGGAGTATATTCTATTAAGCCTGTTTTTTCAGCTCTTCTTAATGCTAATTCAGCTTCTGCTGAGCATGGAACAACAAATTGTCTTCCGAATTCTTCGATTAATTTTTCAAAGTTTTCTTCAGCTGGCCCTAGATCCATTTTATTTGCTACTATCAATGTTGGCTTTGATCTTACCCTTAATTCTAAGGCCATTTTTTCATAATCTTGTTCACTCCAGCTTCCAATAGGTTTATTTTCTATTCCACTTGCTTGAAGTGACTCGATTATGTGATTCTTAGTTACCTTCATTCCTGAAAGAGTTGAATATAATGCTTCGACAATATCATATCTACCGCTTTTTGTCATCCTTTCAATCTTATTGCTATTTGTTTTTAGAATTCTCTTATACCATTGAACTAGTTCATATTCAACCTCATAGAAGTCTGCTATTGGATTTCCCAGTCCCGGTTCACATATTCTTCCTTCTGCATCTATACTTCCGGAGACATCGACTACATGTAACAATGCATCAGCTTGCATTGCTACAGTTAAAAATTGATTTCCAAGACCTCTTCCAAGGTATGCTCCCTTAATTAATCCTGGTAAGTCTATTAGTTCTATAGGGAGAAATCTCCATCCATTTATACAGACAGAATTTTTAGGATTGTCTTTTACTCTAAATTCTTTGCATACGCATAAGGTTTGAACATATGCAACACCTATATTAGGCTGTTTTGTTGTGAAGGGATATGTTGAAATTTCAGCGCTCAGAAGTGTTGCAGCATTAAAAAATGTTGTTTTTCCAGTATTCGTTTTGCCTATTAATCCTATTCTAATCAATTCAATCTCCTTATTTTACTTTGTATGTCCATAAATTTTAAGTTATATGGTGTCTGGAGGTAAGAATTAAATATCATATTTGTTTATAGGGATTGATAGTGGTAATGGATGGGAATTAAAAGGACATTAATTGGAATTGGTGTAGGGGTACTATCAGCCCTTATTTTCTCTCAGGTAAAATACCCGGAGGAATTTGAATTTTTAGCTATTATCATACCTCCATTACTAGCTGGAGCTGTAGCTAAATCTACAATAGGTGGTGCCTTTGCAGGTTTCTTTTCACATGTAATCACAGTGTCTGGTATAAGTTCCCTACTGCTTTTTATTGGATTTGCTAGTGAGGCTCTACCTATTCCAGTAATGTTACTTCCAATGATAGGTATTGGGTTAAATGTGATAGGAATTCTTTTAGGTGGTTTTGGAGCAGTTTTGGGAATTATTGGAAGTGGTATAAGTAACATTATTTTTCCTGAAAAAGAATAGTCTACTTATTTCCCTTTTTCTAGAGATTTTCTCAATTTAATACTTATAATAGAGTATACGATGATTCTCCTCGTATCCTCAATTAACCTCCTCATGACATCTAATTTTCCTCTTAAACCTGGAACTAGGGTTCTTGGATATTCAAGTTGTTGAAGTAGAATATGTATTCTCTCCATCAATTCTAAGGTTTTTTCAGCTTCAATAATTAAATCATCTTTTAATAAGTCAATTGCCCTTCTTCTCAACTCACCTATTAAGTCAGCTAGTCCCAGAGCATATGATTGTTCTGGAACTCTAAGTTCAGTTATTAATGGAATTCTATCTCTCATTACTATTTGAGTTAATGCCATTGCCTCTACATACTCTTGAAATGCTGTTAACGTATTTTTAATTAAGCCTGGATCCATTTGAGTTTGACTTCGAACTTTATTGAAGACCTCTTCTGCTAATTTAAGTTTCTTTAATGCTTCATTAAACTTCTTTCTGTGCACTAGAGAAATAGCTTCTCCACATAATCTTTGTGCTTCTTTTGAAAGCAATTGTATGTTTTCCTTTACTTTGTATTTTTCACTAAGCCTCCTAGCAATACTTTCTATTTCTTCTGTAAGTTGCTCTATATTACTCATGTAATCCACCTAGACATATCCGATTTATTTCTTCATCCTGTCTTTCCTCGATAATCCCTACTATTTTTTTAACTTTTCTTTCATCTAGAAATGGTATTGAAGTTATAAGTGATGCAAGAATTTCTGCATTTTCAATTGGTATTTCAAATGTAATTGCATTATATTCTCTGTCAGATATGGCTTTACCTTCCATGACTTTCCAGTAAAGTTCTTTAAAGTCTTCAATTTCCATGAGACTTAATAATATTACTTTCTTTTTTACTATTGCATTAACAAGATTTCTTAATTGCTTATCTAAAGGTGGGATTAAAATCTTCAGATTTGAATGCTTTTTATATTGACGGATTTTAATTGACATTACTGCAATTGGGACAAATACCTCAACTCTTGCATAGGCTTCCACAGGTTTATTTACATTAAACTTTATTTTTGAATATAATACTATGAATGGTTCATCATTAAAATTGACTCCGAAGATATAGACTGTCTTTGCATTCTTGATGATTTTTTCAATTTTAGCTAAACTTTTCATGCATATACTTCCAAATTAGTCTTAATATTTAATTGGCTAACTAATGTTTATCTTTATCGCTTTAAATATTATTTCAAGTGGCTGATAAATACGCTTCTACTCATATATAACTTCTAGTTTATATATCTGACAGTTATATATTCTCAACGATGAATATGAGATCTACCGAATTTAAAGTATGCCTAATTTATGCTTTGAAGGATCTAACTTCCAGGAAGACGCGTACTGCATTCACTATTCTGGGCATTGTTGTAGGTATCGCTGCTATGACCTCTCTTATGACTATTGGCACTGGTATGAAGGTTCAAATTGAACGTGAAGTAACGGAACTTCTGGGTTCATCTATTCTCCTTAGAGATAGAGAGCAAGGTCCAATACCAATGTATGTCGCATTTGTTGTCAGTCAAATACCTGGTGTAAATGAAACTATTCCACTAGTTTTGGGTGTTGGCTCAACTAACGGTAATCCAACTATAATTTTCGGTGTTCCTCCACATAGAATTTCAGTGTACGCACCTATAACTGCTGGTAGAAATATTGCATCTGACTTTGCATTTGAAGCACTTATTACAACTGATACAGCTAAAAAGTTGAAGATAGGTGTAGGAGATAAAGTTACTATAACTACCTCTTCTTCTCCAACTCCTAAGATTTTCACACTGGTTGGAATTGTTTCGCAGGGAAGTCTTCTCCAAATGGCTCTTGCAGGTAGAATGCCAGTTGTAGTGGTAAGCTTAGCTCAAGCACAACAATTATTAAATTTACGTGGATCAGTGTCAATGATAGTTATCAGAGTTTCCAGTCCCACACTTATTAATTCTGTGGTTGAAAATATAAGAGAATATTATCCAGTTATTGAAGTTATAACACAGGAGGATATTCTACGGACTGTTAGCTCGATAATTAACACTATAAATGCGGTTCTCTTAGCTATTGCTTCTTTAAGCTTAATTGTTGCGGCACTTGGCATTATTAATACCATGACTATGACTGTAAGAGAGAAAACGCGTGAAATTGGAATTATAAAGGCTATTGGTGCTGAAAGATGGCATGTCTTTACAATATTTATTGGTCAGGCAATAGTTATGGGAATTTTGGGTGGTATTATAGGTGTGACCTCAGGTTTTATTGGTGCATATGGCATAATCGAGTATTATTTGCCTAGAATAATTAAAGTACCTTTACAAATACCCTTCGTAGTCTCTACTGATATTGCAATTGAAGGGGTAATTTTAGCATTAATTGTAAGTGCTGTTTCAGCGTTTCTTCCAAGTTGGAAGGCTGCAAATATAAGACCTGTGGAGGCTTTAAGATATGAGTAAAAATGAAGTTATAATCAAACTGGAAAATGTAAGAAAGATTTACACTTTAACAAAGGAAATTCAAGTTCACGCACTCAAAGGTGTAAATCTCCAGGTAATGGAAGGAGAATTGCTTATTATTATGGGGCCATCTGGTTCAGGTAAAACGACATTATTGCAAATAATTGGTACATTAGATAAACCTACAAGTGGGAGAGTCATAATTGATGGAATTGATATAACCGATTTTAATGAGAATCAGCTTGCAAGGTTTAGAAGAGAGAAAATTGGATTTGTTTTTCAATTTTTCAATTTAATCCCCACATTAACTGCTATTGAAAACGTAGTGTTCCCCATGTTACTAGCTGAAAAATACACTAAGCAAGAAGCTTTAAGGCGTGCTCAACTTCTCTTAACAGTTGTTGGGCTAGAAAAGGAGAGATGGATGAATACACCCAGGAAGCTTAGTGGAGGTCAGCAGCAAAAGGTTGCCATTGCAAGAGCGTTAGCTAATAATCCAAAATATGTTCTAATGGATGAACCTACGGGTAATTTAGATGTCTACTCTTCGGCTAGAGTTCTAGACACTGTTAAATGGTTAAATCAATTCTATGATCAGACCTTTATTATTGTAACACACAATCCTGAAGTGGCAGAGATGGGTTCACGTATAATATATATTCGAGATGGAAAAATAATGGAATCTCCTAAAACGCTAATAAGACTTGACACACTTCAATTATCGAAGGATGAAGTTAAGATGAGGTTAAAAGCACAAGTTGATCTACTTAAAATTGAACTTACATCAGCTAAGAGGAGGAATGTTGATTCAAGAGTTATTGATGAAATTGAAGAAAAAATTTCCTTAACAGAAGAAAAGTTGAGGGGATTGTAAATTGAATTTGAAGTTCAAGTCGACTATGTCACTATTATTCTTGATTCTTCTTCAATTATTCTCAGTTAAATATTCTATAGTTTTAAATGCCTATCAACTCGAGGATAACATTGATGTAAATAAAACTGCATATTATACAATTGAATATGATCCTATACTTAATATAACGCGTTTAAGTTATACTTCAATCTTAGAAATTGATAATGATGGATATGAATCTGTAAACATTGAAATTCTTGATTTCGCTTTAAATATTAACTCGTCTACTATTCAGCTACTGCCTGGTACTCCAAGATATTATTTCCTTGAAACAATCGGGCCAATAACCATAATTGGATGGAGAATTTCCATCAACCCAGGTACTACATATATAAAGTATTCTGCTAATGCTCTAAGTTCCCCGTTATTAGTTAGTGAGAAAATACTTGTGAATAAAACTGATGCTGAGCTTGCTGAATTTATGGGTATAACTTATGTTGTTGCTGGTGTAGGCTCAGAAATCACTTGGAATATTACTCTAACTAATAATTTACAGGAAGTAGGTGTCGACCGAATAGTTAAACCTCCCATATACTGCACACTTTCATTTAAAATTGATACTAGATATTTAGAGACCATTGAAGTTACTCCTGAATCAAATGCCTCTTCAGCAAGCGGGGATTATATTGAGTATAGTTGGAACTTGTTATTTGAAAATACGTCAAGCATCGTTGTGAATGCAAGAGTCATCGACACGACAGTTTGGGGTACGATTCCTGTAGAGTCAATAACCATTCAAGCTGCTGCCTGTCCAGAAGATGTTTTTAAGATGATAGAATCCCAGCTATCATCTTTATCTTCAATGATCTCTGCGGTGAATTCCACCTACACTTTATATAAGAATCTTAGCGATGGGCTTCTAAATATGTCTGAGAAATTAAGTATGATGGCTATTGGTGCTAATGAATCAAGCCAAGCTTTGTATGCTATTGGGAATGAAATGATATCGCAGGGACAATTAGCCTCCTACTATATCTCTTCATTAAAAGAGATTGAACCTCTCCTTAGAAGAGCTTATTGGGAAATATCTATGATTAATGCTAGCGGGATTACTCAAGAATTAAATCAAACCTTAGAATCTCTTCATAATGATATCCAGAACACAATATATCAGCTTGAAAGTGTTGCTAATTTACTTGTAGAAGTAAATGATACTCTAACTGAGTTATTAAATCAAACGCAGAATCCAAATCAAAGACAATTAATATTAAATGCAATTGAAAATATCGATCAAGCATATCAGATAATTACTAGTATAATGGAGGCTTTAGAGTCAACATTACAGTTAATTGAAATGTTACAAGATTCTATTGCTTTTCTCGAACCACAAATAACTGAAACTCAAAGTGCAATTTTAGAAGCAATTGAAGTCATGCTTGAAACATTAATCCGCCTTGAAGGTATACCCTCTGCTATGATTGAGGTTGGAAACGCTATCGTAAGAATCGCTGAAGGAAATGCTGAAATGAGTGAGGGATTAGCTTATGCTGCTAATGCATCAAGTTATATGGCCAACACAACTCTGAATGCTTCACTAGAATTGAAGTCAAAGCTTGATGATCTAATAAGAATTCATGAGGGACTAGAAAGACAATATAACGCATTAAAGACATATAGAGAAATGCTAAATTCAATTTCAGCTTCAATTAATCCTGTTGAGTTAAAGCCATCGATTCTTAGTTTAAATCCTCTCAGATTAGATCTAGATGATGTTGAAGATGTTCGGTTGATAATAATTGAGGGAGTTACTGTAGTAAATATGACTAATTTCAAGTCACAATTAATCTATGCTGATGCCAGAAATGTGATAATACTAGCACCAAACATTATCAATCAAACAGTCTACAGCTTCTATAATAAAGAAATTAACCTTAAAGAGTTAAGTCCAAATGTTAGGATTAGATTGATTTCATCCAGAATAACCAAGTATCAGATTTATTCATTTATTGCTGTTTATCAGCCAACTTTAGCAAAGGAATTTAAGGCTGTTAACGTTACTCTTCCTCCACCAACTCCACCTACAACCGAGTTACACTACACCCCATATATTCAAGGTATAGCGCTTATTTTGATAATTATAGTTGGAGTGATAGTGATTTTTAGGAAAATAAAGCTTAGATAAATCCAAAATCCTTTTTAATGTTATATTTTCGATTTACATTGGGGGTTTAAATGGCTGAACTTCCTATAAGCTATGCTAAGGATCCAGTAATAAGCTTTAATGAAGAAGAAAAATTATTCAGAGATGTTGTTAGAGAGTTTTGTCAACGACATATAGCTCCCAAGTGGATTGATATTGATGAAAGAGCAGAAAAAGATCCAATGAACATTCCTTTAGATTTAATTAAAAGGATGGGTGAACAAGGCCTCTTTGCTATTCCATGTGATCCAAAGTATGGTGGTCAAGGTGGAACCTACACCATGGCTGTAATTGCAGTTGAAGAGATAGCGTATGCCGATCCTGCAGTTGCAATAGCTGTTTATGCTCTACTAAATAATGGCTGGCCCTTCGCATTACAACAGTTTGCAAGAGAAGAAGTATGTGAGGAAATTATCTCTGAAGTTGCCAAGGGAAATGCTTTCTTTGGTATTGCAACTACAGAGCCGCAAGGAGGCTCAGACATAGCTGGGATTAAAATGACCGCAACAAAGAAACATGGGAAATACGTTGTTAATGGAGAGAAATGCTACATTAGTGGAGTTGGAGAAGTCACTAAGCTTCCTTGGGGTGGAGGATGGTTTTTAGTAGCTAGAACAGGTGGAGCTGGACATAGAGGTTTATCTGCTTTTGCATTTTTAGCTAGAAAGAATGGCATCTTAAAGGATGGTTTTAACCCCACTATATATCCCGACATTGGTAGACATGGTTTAACTACTGGTGGTTTTATTTGTGAAAATGTAGAAGTCGATGAAGTATACTTGATAGGGGAAGAGAATCGAGGTTTCTATTATGTGATGGAGGGCTTTAATCTAGCAAGAATAGTTGTGGCTGCAGCGTGTATCGGTGCGACAAGATGGTTACTAGAGCAAGCTGCATCTTGGTTTAAGCAGAGAACACTTTTTGAAGGAAGATATATATCCTCATTTCAAGGAGTTAACTTCAAGTTTGCAGAGTTATATGCAAGATTTGAGGCTGCAAGATACTTTGTCTATAGGGCTGCGAGATTAGCTGACAAGATATATGTTGAAAAGGATCCTACTTTAAATCCTAAAGACCTTAATGTTCCAGTGGCACTAGCTAAAATGTGGGCTCCTGAAACAGCAGTGGATACTGCAGAAGAAGTAATGAAATGGCATGGAGCTTTCGCATATACTAAGGAATGCCCTGTATATAGAGCATGGCTAGGTTTGTTTTCATATGTTATTGGCGCAGAGGGGGCTCAAAATATTATGCGGTACATAATTGCTAGAGACACGTTAGGCAGTAAATATGTAAGACCTCGATAATTTTTCCTTTTTATACTTTTCTCTTTTTGGGTTGTATTTCAAATAGAGAGGAGCAAAATACTTTTAAGCGCTTCAAACCCTAAAAGTAGTCTAACAAGCTATTCAAATAAATTATATTTGAAAAGGAGGATATACGTGTGATTGCACCTATGAATCTATATGTTGAATTCATAGCAAAGGGTAGAGGATTCCAGTTCTTTGTACTAGTACTATCCGCCATTCTTCTATATGTTGCATACAAAATGGTCAAATCAGGTAAAGAAATCTACTTAAGAAGATTACCTGCTATTGATGCAATAGAAGAAGCTATTGGTAGAGCGGCAGAAATGGGTAAGCCAGCTCACTATACATACGGTGCAGGTGGAGGCTGGGGTGGAGGCTTAGCCTCACACCAAGGACCCCAAGTTGTTGCTTCATCGTCAGTATTAAGCTATGTCGCACAATTGTGCGCAAGATATGATGTAAGACTAATAGTGAATATGATGCAAGCCGACGCTATTCCATTGACGGAAGAGGTCATTCGACTTGCATATTTAAGAGAAGGTAAACCAGAAAAATTCGACCCAAAAATAATCAACTATTTCCCAGGTCAATCTCCAATGGTAACTGGGATCCTAGGCACATTCCAGAGAGAAAGACCTGCAGCAAGCTTCCATATTGGAGGCCTATATTATGAGTCAGTGGTCATAGGAGAAGCAGCAAAATTCGTTGGTGCCTTCTTAGTTGCTGGAACCGCAAATACTCACCAGCTACCATTCATTGTGGCAACTAGTGACTATGTATTAATCGGTGAAGAATTGTATGCTGCAGCTGCATATATTTCAAGGGAGCCCATTCAAGTCTCCAGCATAGCTAGTGAAGATTGGGTTAAATTTATACTGCTAGGAATCACGTTACTCGGAATACTTCTAGAGTCTGCTGGGATCAAGGTTATAAGTAATCTCTTGAGGTGGTAAGTATGGCAGCTGCATGGAGAAGACCTGAAATATTTATTTTCATAGCTGGATTTGTAATGGGAATCTCCTGGTTAGGATACTTCTTTGCAATACCTGAAGTGGAGGAAGCCGTCAGACTAGCTCAAACATGGGCTGTAGGAATAGCAACTTTCGCTTTAGCCATAGGATTTCTAACTGCCGCAAGAATTCATTTATACCATATTAAGAGAAGAACTCCAGGTATGTGGCCCTTTAGCGCTTGGCTTTTCCTTTTCACTGCTGTAGCTACAATTGCCGGCTTAATAAGTGAAACAACTGGTTTCTATGATTGGCAGTTCAGATGGATCTATACTCCACTCGGTGCAACACTATATGCAACTACTGGCTTCTATATTTGTTCAGCAGCCTATAGAGCCTTTAGAGCTAGAACACTTGAAGCAACAGTTTTATTGGTGGCAGGCATACTTGTGATGCTTGGAAATTGCACTATTGGAGAAGTAATATGGCCTAGCATACCTATTATAAATGAATGGCTACAAATTCACGGGCAAGCACCCTTCATTAGGACGATCATGGTCACTGCCGCATTGGGAATGATGATTTATGCATTAAAGGTAATGGCTGGAATAGAGAAAGGCTATCTTGGTGCTATTGGAGGGGAGGGATCCTAAATGGGTGAAGAAAGCTTCTGGATTAAATTAGCTGCAATTGACCGAAGAATTCTCTACTGGACACTATTCTTACTATTGGCGGTACCCTTCATACATCCATTAATGCTTCCAGTCTCTATATCAGAAACAACATATTCACTTTATAACTTCATTGAAACACTAGGCCCAGACGATATTGCAGTTATTGGAATTCAGTATGGTGTTAGCGCATGGCCTGAATGTTTACCTGGAATGGTTGCAGTAGTGAAGCATCTAGTTTCAAGAGGTGTAAAGTTAATTTTCTGGGGATTCTACACCGACGTTGACATGACAATGAGTGCAATTAAGTCAAGAGTTCCACAATTAAAAGGACCTGGGGAAAGTGCTGGTCCTGGAGACTATAAGTATGGGGAAGACTGGGTGTATGTGGGATTGATAGCAGGAGGAGAGCCATCAGTTGCAGCTTTAGCAGACGATTTACATGCTGTAATTAAAGCAGATAAGTATGGTACTCCAGCTACTCAATTACCTCTACTTGCTAGAGTTACAGGTGCAAAGGATATTGCATTAGTTATTACCGGAGATACTGGTGATTATGGCTGGTTCTATGTTAGACAATGGAATGCACGATATGGTACACCAGTAGCAGAAATTGGAATCGCAATGATTTACTCTGAGTTTATACCATACTATCAAGCTGGACAAATCATTGGACTATTAAAGGGTGTTAGAGGCGGCGCAGAATATGAAACCCTAATTAAATCTCCAGGAGAGGCAATAATGAGGATGGATGCATTAAATGTATCGCACCTGTTGACAATATTCTTTATTGTTCTTGGAAATCTTGGATATTTTGCTACGAGGGGGAAGAGGAGGTAGAAAACATGCCTTATCCAACTGATCCATTAGGAATTTTAGGGGCATGGGTGGGAGCCCTTCTAACAATATTTATCTATAGCTATATTTTATGGAGAGAAAACCTTGCTTTCAGATGGGCCGAACACACTTACATTGCTGCAACATTCTCAGTAGCCATAGTACAGGCTATAAGGCTAATTAGATTGAACATTCTAACCCCACTAATACAAGGAGATATAAGATACTTAATTCCAGTAATTCTAGGATTAATGTTCTATACACTGCCCTTCAAGAGATATAGGTGGATTAGTAGATATACAGTGTCTTTCCTAGTAGGCATTGGCTTCGGAGTATCAGTTAGAGGTGCATTAAGTGCAGATATCGTCAAACAGATATTAGCCTCAGTTGAAGCTCCAATAGGCGGAGCATCAATGGACTGGTTTAACTTCCTATGGACAAGCCTAGGCTTTGTATTAATAACTTCATACTTTACATTTACTAAGGAGCATACCGGATGGTACTACTATCCAACTAAGATTGGAAGGTACATCTTAATGCTAGGACTGGGAGTATACTTCGGAAACACCGTTCAATTCAGAATGACAATGCTTGGAGGAAGAGTACAATACCTACTACAAGTATTTAGGATAATTCCATGGCCATAGTTCAGATTGCCCTAAACTTCATTTTTTATTTAAATTTATTTACTCGTGAATTCTTGGTCTATATACTTGTTTCCTAAATGCAGATTTAGTTAAAGGTGGAATGGCACCTGCAATTCCAGTTATTAATCCCCCAATTGTACTTGTCATAACTGTTTTTAGAAGTAGTCCAACACTAATGCCTAGTATTAATCCCCCTATAATCATTCCAGTTGCTAATCCCAGTGCAAGAGTTCGATGAAAAGTAGACATGGGATACTCTGCATAAAATACTTCTCCGCATACTGCATCTACAATTCCCTTAAACTTCTCATTACGATATGAATATTCTAATTCCCATATAGGGTAATGAACTAATCCTTCATATTCACAATTAATTTTAATTGGTGCACCTGGACAAGCTAATTTTACTTCACCTAAAAGCCTATAATATACTCTTTGTTTAGCTATTTTTTCAGCTTCTTCTTTAGACAAAGTTGGTGAGTAATACTTTCCCGCTTCCATTAGAGATGGTTTAAAGTATATTCTCCCCCTTACGGGAAATCGATATTTAGATGGTATTTCTAATGGTAAGAATTTTAATGCTGGAATTGCAACACTTTCCGTTTCCATTACTTCTGATTTTTCACATAATGCATATCCCTCAACAAAGAACACATAAAGTGGAAGGAAATATAATTGGCGAAAAGTTAGACTTGAAGCTTTACTTAGATCTGCTGGGGCTCCAAATTGTCTTGATACAATGGCTTTAAGTTTATTGTATGCTCTACTTGTATCATAAAGTACTGGAAATACATAATGCTCTGCTTCAATCTCTTTTGTTTCTAGATTTATGGTTGTTCCACAATAAGGACATACTGCTACTGTAACTCCACTAGGCACATCAAATTCTGCTCCACAATGAGTACATTTCATTTTATCCTCTCTCCACTCTTACATCAGAGACAGTTTTTCTACCTAAAGCATAACTCAAACCAGATGCAAATATTAAGGCTCCCAAAGCTATCCTTATATCCCTCAAGTATGCAAATCCAATCGCCCCTATAGCGCAGCTTGCTAAAACACCTATAAAGTATAATACGCGGTGATATATCATGACTGGTTCCTGAATAGCTAATAAATGGCAACTCCACCCTGCATATGCCGCTTTATATTGAGCCCTTCCATAATTGTAAATTAAATACCAGTATGGAACAAGTATCAATGGAGAAACATCCACTATTCTAGTTCTACATTGAAATTCAGTTAATTCATCAACTTTTGATTTAGCTCTCTCTCTTATTCTATCTCCAGCTTCATCTCTAGCAATGTTCTCTGCTTCTTCAGATGAAATTTCAGCATTTAAAACTGGAAGCTTTATTTTCTCCCAATCAACTTCTTCAATTTTAATTAACTCAGGTTTCGAGTGTCTGAAATGTTCTGCTAATTCAAAAATAGAGAAGTCCTCCGCACTTCTCCTTGCAAGTACTGGTATTCTTATGGTGGATTTTAATGTTCCACTCACTCTCTCACGTTTAATGACTGTTCTTGCATGTTTCCCTGTTCCAACTCTTTCTATTTTCTTTTTGAATCCTTCATATTTAGCTTCAACTCTAACAGTAATAAAGTAAAATGGAACATAGACGCCATTCACTTCCACAATTGAAATTTTATCCTTAATTCTTCTTAAATCGAAATCCTCGGCAATTCGTTTTCTAAATACTTTCTCAATGTCATTTCTGCTTAAAGAGGGAACTATGCATACTTCTTCTCTTATTTCGGTCATCCAATTAGGCGTTCCGCAATATTCACAGATAACTACTATAGACTCAGGTGTGACTTCTAAAGGGCCGCCACATTTTTCGCATCTATAGGCTTGAACGTTTTCAGCCATAGATTTTTCGCCTATTTTATTGGCTCTCCACAAATAGAACAGAACTTAGCCTCAAAAGGTACAAGATGTCCCTTAGAACACCATTTTACTTGTTTACCACAATATGGACAGAATTTTGCTCCTGATGGTACTGGCTGACCACAATATGGACATCTTGGAGTGTATGTGGGGGGAACAGCAGCTGTGGGAGCTGCAGTTGAAGTTGGTTGAGGTTGTGGTGGAGGTGGCTGAATTAATGGAGGTATCATAACCATACCCGTCCCAATTGCTGCACCAGGACTCTTACCCAATTCTTTTGCAACTTCCTTAGCTGTTTCCATTTGAAGTACATATCCTGTTTGGACTCCTCCCTTCATAATCCAGAATAATCTATCTCTCCATTCTCCTTCAGTATCCACTCCTTCAAAGACTATTTTCTCAAGGGCTATTCCGAGTTCCCTGAAATCCTTACGGAGAAGTATAGTTACTTTTTCAGTTACTTCTGCTTGTTTAACGTATACGTCCTGTATGCTATGCTTGCTTAAATAGGCCATTACCTTTTCATTAAAGTATCCGCGAAGATATTTATTTAATTCATCTGTTGTATAGGCACTTTGAGGTCCCACAACTTTATTGACGAACATTGACGGATCTTCTATTCTAAAGTAAAAGCTTCCATGAAATAGTAAAGGTGCCAATTCAATCGTCTGTGTTCTTCCCCCGAATTTACCTTGAAATCTCCTTAATGAAACGTATATAACCATTGACTTAAATATACTTTCTCCATATAATCCTTCAACTAAGCCCTTTAAAAATGGAACATTTTGAGTATCTAGCACGTGTCTTCCAGCACCCAATACACCATAAACCTTCCCATCCCTATAAAATATTGCCTTCTCAAACTCCTTTACTATGACAACACTTCCCCAAGGAATAACTTCATCCGGATACTTCCAAACTATTTCATCTTCTCCAGGATTAACCCATTCAATAACCTTAGGTTGAAGCCCAGTAACTTTTCTAGTCACTTTACCAATTCCCTTTCCAATGATATCTATCATTAATTTCACCTACCCATTCTACTTATGCACTCCATCCTCTTAATACTTTTAGTCGCTCTTCTAATGTTTTTTCAATCTTCCCTATCTCTTCGATTATCTGAGTTATTTTTTCTTTGGGAATCTCAGTTACATTTACTATTCTTGCAATTTCAAAAGCTAATTCTTTCACCTTTTCAGCTGAACTTATAAGACCATTATCTATCTCCTTTAATTTTTCAAGCGTATTCAATTCAATTTTAACAATATTGTAATGCGGTGCATATCCTGATTCAGCAAATTTAACCTTATCTGCAATATAACTTAATGTTGAAGACAAATTATTAAGACGCTTAGCAGTTTCAAAACTAAATTCGACTATTGATGCAGCTGCTTCTTCAACTTTAATTTTAGCATCTGTTAACGTCTTAACCACGTAGTCTCTAATTAAACGATCATCCTCTCTTGCAAGTTCCCTTTTTTTGTAACCGCTAAAACCTGGAATAATGGTCTCTAACTTCTCAATCCAAGTTAATTTTTTAGACATTATACAATCACCATTTATAAATACTACTTGGCAATTACTTAATAAGCTTCCTAAAATTAACTTTTCGCTGAAGGTGATAATATGGACGTGAATATCGATTTCGGCGTAAAAGGCGCCCGAGAAGCCTCCTCTAGAGGGGATATAATTGTGGTTGTTGATGTCCTTCGTGCTTCAAGCACCATTTCAACAGCCCTTAAAAATGGGGCTAAAGAAGTTATAGTAGTAAAGGAAATCGAAGATGCACTAAAATTATCGGAAAAATATAAAGATTGTATATTAGCTGGAGAAAGAGGAGGAATTAAAATTAGTGGTTTCAAATTAGGCAATTCTCCACTAGAGTTTTCAAGCGATGTCGTTTCAAATAAAACCATAATTTTTACTAGTAGTAATTGTGCACCTATAGTTGATGCAGCTAAAAATGCTCCCATAGTTATTCTAAGTTGTTTTTTAAATCTCTCAAGTACTGTCTCTTATCTAATAGGTTTATCTGAGAAATATAATAAGCCAATAAGCATTATTTATGCAGGAAGATATGGAATGCCATGCTCAGATGATTTGTTCTGCTCTGAAATATTGCTCGGATTAATTAAAGGAGAAATGTCAAAGCCACCTTTATCCGCAATAATTAAAAGTTTTCTCCAGTTAACTCCTTCAGGTCGATACTTAATCAGCATAGGTCATTTCGAAGACGTATTGTATTGTGGTGAGGTTGATAAAATTGATGTTGTCCCGGTAAAGCTGGAAAATAATGCTGGATTTAGAGTGCTACACTTAGACGAAGTCATTGAAACTTTAGTTTAGAAGTGAAAGCTTATTATCTAAGTAAATTCATAAATATTTACAAGGCTAATTGTTTCGGAGAAATAAACTATGTTTAATCCATACCCTTATGTTCTTGCTTATAGATTTGAGAGTGTTTTTCTTCTCTCTATAGTCTCGTTAGCTGTTAAACTAGTGTTTTTATTGTTACTATTTGGAAAGCCTGTGCGAAACTTGAAATTTATAATTGGAAGTGGATTAACTTTCCTTTCTTCTTCTCTTTTCTTCATCCTTTTATCCTACATCTTTATAAATTTGACACCTTGGCTTATTTTTACCATCTACTACGCTTCTCCTTATATTTTTCTTCTTTTTATAGCATTAACGTACATTGGTGGATCAGTTTTCATTGAGTTTTTTATGTATTTCTATATTGTTTTGAAGGGTCGTATTAGTAGAGGCGATTTAATAGCAACTTTAATGTTGGCAAATCTTTTTGGCTATTTGTTCATATTTGAATTTGGGCTGATTTCACCATTCTTTGGACTTTAGCCTAGTATTTTTCCTCTCTAATATATGGTTTCCCCAGGGCTGATGGTGCACCTATACGTTTTCTAATTGTTTCCTTTGCTCCAATTGATAAAACTATTATGGTTGAGGCGTATGGTAGCATTGCCAAAAGATTTGGAGATATTCCTAGAGGTTGTAGTCTAAATTGAAGTGCTCTTATTCCTCCAAAGAAGTAGGAGCCCCACATAGCTCTAAGTGGATTCCATAATGAAAAAATTGTTAATCCAATTACTATCCAGCCAATGCCTGCAGTTAGATTTTCAATCCATGCAGGAGTATATGATTCTGAGAGATATGCTCCAGCTAGTCCCGACAGAATTCCACCAATTAGTACGCATAAATATCTTATCGCAAACACATTTATTCCTGCTGAGTCGGCTGCTGCTGGATTTTCACCTACAGCTCTAATTTTCATCCCAAAACTTGTCTTAAATAGGATTACCCATAAAATGACGGCAAGTATCATTGAAATGTATACTAAGGGATCTTGTTTAAAGAGTGATGGACCAATTATTGGAATTTCACTTATAATTGGAATTTTAATGGGGATTATAGTTACTGGTAGAGATATGCCAACATATTTCTGTCCAATTATTGAACTTAATCCTAGTCCAAGCATGGTTAAGGATAGGCCTGAAACAACTTGGTTAACCTTTAATGTTATGCTGAGGAATGCATGTATTAGGGAAATTAATCCGCCAACTGACATTGCTACTAAAATTCCAAGCCAAGGATTCTTAAATGTGAATGTTACTATATATCCTGTAACTGCTCCCATAATCATCATACCTTCGACTCCTAAATTTATAACACCTGATTTCTCAGCATAGATTTCCCCTAATGTAGCTATTAATATGGGTGTGCCTGCTCTTATTGCTGAATGTAACAATGCTTCAATATATTCTTGCATCATTTAACACCTATTCTCAACTTATATTGAGATAAAATGCCGCCTATTAAAATGAACATTAAGGTTATTCCATTAAAGACATAAACCACTGCGACAGGCAATCCTAAAATTATTTTCATAACGTAGCCACCAACAAGTAAGCCTCCAAAAAATATAGAGGCGATTATAATTGCAATGGGATTAAGTCTACCGAGCCAAGCTACAATAATAGATGTAAATCCATATCCCATAGAAATACTCTCGGGATATCTCAATCTATAATGTATTCCTGCGATTTCACCTACACCAGCAATTCCAGCTAATCCACCACTAATAATCATTGAGAAAACTGCTATTTTCAAATAACTTATTCCCGCATACTTTGCAGCCTCAGGATTTTCTCCAGTTACTCTAACTTCATATCCTATTGTAGTGTACATTATAATTAAGTAAACTATAAATGCAACTGAAATTGCAATTAAGAGTGTAGGTACGTGTATCCTTGTTCCAGGAATAGTTACGAGTTTTGCTGCACTTGGTATTTCATCTGTTATTGGATAGCCCCACTCTTTAGCTCCACGCCAGGGACCATAAATTAGATATCTAACAAGTTCAATAGCTATATAATTCATCATCATAGTTGTAATTACTTCATTTACATTGAGTAAAACTTTTAATACTGCTGGAATTATAGCCCATATAGCTCCAGCAATAAACCCCCCTAAAAACATTGCTGGAATTATGAAAGGTTCAGGTATGTGAGTGAATAGAGCTATTCCAGTGGCTGCTATTGCACCTAGAAGTAACTGGCCTTCAGCGCCTATATTCCACATTTCAGCTTTAAATGCTAATGATAAGCCAACTCCGCATAGTATCAGTGGGATTGCCTTAACTATTGTCTCACATATTCCAGATTGACTGCCATATACATGAGTGAGTATTACATTGTATGCCAGTACTGGATTTATTCCATAGACTTGAAAAATAAATCCGCTTACAAAAAAGGCAAATAACATGGAAATAGATATATAAATGATAGAGAGGTATTTTGGAGGAGAGATTCTTCTTTCGAATTTAATTTTAATGGTCATTAGCTATCCATCCCTAATTCCAGTCATCATTAATCCTAATCTCTCAATACTAACTTTTTCAGCATTAATTTCGCCAATTATTTCTCCTTCAAACATAACTGCAATTCTATCGCTTAGAGCTAATATTTCATCTAGATCTTCAGATATAAGAAGTATTCCTGAACCTTCATTTCTCCGCTTCAACAGAAGTCTCCTAACATATTCAGTTGATCCAACATCTAACCCATAGGTTGGATGAACAGCTATTATAAGTTTTCTTCCAATTGAAAGTTCTCTAGCTAATATCATCCTCTGTAGATTACCGCCTGAAAGTAGTTTTGCCATTATTTCTTCATTAGGTGTAATTATGTTATATTCATCGATTAATTTCTTAGCATAATTTTTAATTGCGTTATAGTTTAGAAACATCCATCTTGAGAATGGAGATTTGTTATAATTTCTTAAAATTAAATTTTCAGCTATACTCATATTTGGAATATATCCCATCCTTCTATCTTCTGGTATGAAAGCTATTTTCATTTCACTTAGATTTCTAGGATTCAATTTTTCTATTTCAACTCCATTTATGAATATTTTTCCTGAAATTTTTCTTCTAAGTCCAACAATTGCTTCAACAAGTTCTTTTTGACCATTTCCTGCAACTCCAGCTATACCATAGATTTCTCCACTATAAACTGTAAACGATACATCCTTAACCGCCAGCACGCCTCTATCATTCAGAACTCTAAGACCTTCAACTTTTAGTATTGGGTCTCCGATTAGACTTGGCGTCTTCTCTAATTCAAAGATTATATCTCTTCCAACCATCATTTTTGCCAGCATACGTTCATTTGTCTCATTTGTCTTTAGTGTTGCAACTACTTTTCCTCTTCTTAAGACGGTTACTCTATCACTGACTTCCATTACCTCCTTCAACTTATGGGTGACAAATATTATGGCTTTTCCTTCACTGGCTATCTTCCTTAAGAATTTGAATAGCTCCTTTGTTTCAGTAGGGGTTAAAACGGAGGTTGGTTCATCTAGGATTAAAATCCGAGCACCTCTACAAATTATTTTAATTATTTCTACTCTCTGTTTTTCACCTGTAGATAACTGCCATATTTTAGCATCTAAATCAACCTTTAACCCATACTTTTCCATAACATTTTCAACTTTAGCTCTTACTTTGTCAAGTGGATTCCAAAATGGTATTTCAAGTGATAAAGCTATGTTTTCAAGCACTGATAACGTATCTATGAGCATAAAGTGTTGATGAACCATACCTATTCCGAGGCTTATAGCATCTCTTGGTGATGATATATTCACCTTTTTACCATCAATATATATTTCACCTTCGTCTGCAGTGTAGATTCCATAAAGAATATTCATGAGAGTTGTTTTTCCAGCTCCATTTTCACCTAAAAGTGCATGGACTTCACCTGCTTTAACCTTTAAAGTTACATGGTCATTTGCCAATACTTCAGGAAAACGCTTTACAATGTTTCTCATTTCAACAATATATTTCCCCATGTTCTAGTTCTCCTAAAAATAGAATATGGATTGGAGCGTAATTTACTTTGGAATACTCCCTACAATGTTGTCCACAAACCAATTCATCGTCCATAATTCATCGTGGCTTGCACGTTGTCCGGGCGGAATTCGTAGATTGCCTTCTTGATCGTAGATTGGACCTGTAAATGGATCGAATATCACTGTTGGTTCACTCATTTGTTGCAATCGCTTCATAACTAAGTCATAAACACTTATTTCACCAAATTCAGGGTGATCTATTTTCTTCTCTTTTAGTACTGTTTCAAACTTCGGATTGATAGGTACACCAAAGTCGGCTCCAAGTTCAACTGCTCCTTCACGTAGCATCCACCAATAATCAACATTTTCCAGATTTGTTGTGTTATATGCCCCTGCATATATTTTTGCGAGAATGTCTTCGTAGATCTTCTCCCATTTAACTAATTGTCCACTAACACATACATCTGGACCATAGGAAAGCATTGGGCTATAATGGGCGAAAGCATATATTGGTTTTCCAGTATCATAATACTCTTGAGCAACTTCAACTACTGTCGGAGAATCCTCAGTAAACGCCAATACATCACATCCTTCACCTATTAATGATTCTGCTGCTTGCCTAGCCAATTGGGGATCATACCAAGTGTTAATCCACACTACATGGACTGTTGCATTCGGATTAACTTCCTTCACTCCTAATGCAAAGGCGTTAATATGCCGAATTACTTCTGGTATTGGATGTGCTGCTACATATCCTACCTTATTTGTTTGTGTTAATGCGCCCGCCATTAATCCATTTAAATAGTATAGCTGATAGAATTCTGCGAAGTATGTACCCACGTTAGGGGCTCGCCTATACCCTGAGCAATGGAAGAATATTATGTTTGGATACTTTTTGGCCGAGTCAATTGTAGGATTCATAAATTCAAAGCTTGTAGTGAAAATAACTGTATAGCCTTGATCTACGAGCATGTCCACGTATGTTTCAACTTCGCCCGCACTTACACTTTCAATATATGTTGTTTCTAGCCATGGAAACTTATTTTCAACATATCTTCTGCCAACATCATGTGCATGGGTCCAACCTAAATCTCCTATGGGACCAACGTATATCCATGCCGCCTTTATTTTCCTTTCTACTGGTACTTCAACTTCCACTTCCTTTTCAATTATTTTTGGTGGAATTAGAGCATAGGTTAGTCCTGCTCCAATAATTAGGCAGACTATAGCTACCCCTATAAGGCTAGCATACTTATTTGTGGACATATAGTCACCATGAAAAACTTTGTTACAAGTACATTTTAAATATTATTTTACATGTCCATTTAAAATTTACATAACTGATTAAAAAATTTATATCCCCCACTATCCAGCATTAAAGGTAAAACCACACACCGTAGAATTTATTAAAATATTTAGGGTATCATTGAGCGTTAGAGGGATGTACTTGAAAGTTGGTGTCTATGTTTGTCATTGCGGAAAAAATATTGCTGATATAATTGATATAAATAAAGTAGTTGATGCAATTTCAAAAGTAAATTATGTCTCACTAATTAAGCATTATCCATTCATGTGCTCTGAACTTGGACAAAAAATGATTATTGATGATCTTAAAAAGGGAGAGATTGATAGAGTTGTTGTAGCAGCATGCTCTCCTAGAATGCATGAGGAGACATTTAGAAAAACACTGGAGGAGGCGAATATAAATCCATTTCTCCTTGAAATCGCTAATATTAGAGAACAGTGTTCTTGGGTTCACTATGATGATCCTGAAAAGGCAACATTAAAGGCCATCGACCTAATCAAAGCGGCCATAGCAAGGGTAATTAATTATCAACCAATAGAGAAGATTACACTTCCTGCTCGAAAAGAAGTCCTGGTTATTGGCGGAGGTATAGCTGGTATTAGAGCTTCTCTTGACCTCGCTAAGGCTGGATTTAAAGTTTACTTAGTTGAGCGTGAACCCAGTATTGGGGGTCAAATGGCTAAATTAGATAAGACATTCCCCACATTAGACTGTTCTCTTTGTATTCTCACTCCTTTAATGAATGAAGTTGCTAGAGATGAAAACATAACACTTCTAACCTACTCTGAAGTTATAGATATTTCCGGTAGAGCTGGAGATTTCAAAGTTAAAGTGGTTAGAAAGCCAAGATATGTAGAGAGAGATAAATGTATTAGCTGTGGTGATTGTGCAAGAGTTTGCCCAGTTAAAGTTCCAGATGAATTTAACTATGGTTTAAGTTATAGAAAGGCAATTTATCGGCCTTTTGCTCAATCAATTCCAAGTTCATATCTTATAGATCCGAAGCATTGTCTATATCTTACCAGGGGAGTCTGTCAACTATGTGCTAAGATCTGTAAAGTTAAAGCAATAAACTATGAAATGAAAGAAGAAATTGTTGAGTTAAATGTTGGCGCAATAATTATTGCAACTGGTTACCAACTATATGATGTTAAAAAACTAAGTGAATACGGCTATGGGAGATTTAAAAATGTAATTCATGGTATGGAATTTGAAAGAATTTCAGCCGCAGATGGTCCAACGAAGGGTAAAATTATTTGTCCATCAAATGGTAAAGCACCTGAAAACGTAGCAATCATATTGTGTGCAGGATCAAGAGATGAAAATCACTTACCATACTGCTGTAAAGTTGGATGTATGGTTGGATTAAAACACGCTTACTATATTACATCCTCTCTACCAAATTCAAAGATATACATATTCTATACTGATATACGAGCTGCAGGAAAAGGATTTGAAGAATTTTATCAAAGAATAAGGAAGCTAGAAAACGTTTATCTAATTAAGGGGAAACCAATGGAAATTATAGAAGAGAATGGAAAGCTTGTTTTTGACGTATTTGACATAACAGCAAACGAACTATATAGATTTTCTGCTGATTTAGTTATATTAGAGCCTGGACTAGTACTTAATCAACATATTAATCCATTGATTTCAATGTTAAAACTCCCCCTCAGCCAAGATGAATTTCTTCTTGAGCTTCATCCAAAATTAAAGCCTGTTGAAACAGCTGTAAATGGTGTGTTTATCTGTGGATGTGCACAGGGACTAAAGGATATTCCTGATACAATCGCTCAAGCTTCAGCAGCTGCAGCTGCTACAATATCACTTTTAGCTAAAGGTGAGGTTGAAGCAGAACCATTTATAGTAGAAGTAGATGAAGACTTCTGTAGTGGCTGTGGAATTTGTATTGCATCTTGTCCATACAATGCATTAAAAATGGACCTAGACAAAAAAATTGTTAAAGTCGAAATAGCGATGTGTAGAGGATGTGGAACATGTGTTGCAGCATGTCCAAACAATGCATTAACACAGAAACACTTTTCAGATGAAGTTATTGTTGAAGCAGTTAAAGCTCTATTAAGTTAAGGTGATCGATTGATCTTTAATTATTATTATTTTAATAAAATTAAGAAATTATATTTGCCAAATAATATAAATGTTAAAATATTGTCACCTAGGAAAATTGAGGTAAATAACGAATCAAAAATGGTTAGTTTAGTTCTCAAAAATCCATGCGAATTACCCTCTCTTTCATCATTCTTAGCATATGCAAAGAATATCGCTGTTGTTGTTAATGATCATGAACGTCCCACACCAACAGCTAGGATACTAAGCTATATCCATCATGATATCAAACATTATGATTTAACGTTTATAGTGGCAAGCGGTGCACATAGACCTCCTAATGAAACGGAATTAAGGCAGATATTTGGAAAATTTTATGATGTTTATAGGGATAATATTGTGATTCACAATTGTAGAAACTATGATAAGCTGACTTATATTGGTGAAACAAGCTTTGGGACTACATTACTTGTAAACAATATTCTCTTAGAATGTGATAAAATAATTGTTATAGGGTCAATTGAACCACACTATTTTGCAGGATTTACAGGTGGAAGAAAATTTCTTCTTCCCGGAACTGCAGCCTATAAATCTATAGAGCAAAACCATAGACTCGCATTGGATGAGAGGGCTAAACCCTTAGCCTTAACAGATAACCCTGTCCATGAAGATATGATGAACTCATTAAAACTTCTTGATAGGTATGATGATATCTTTTCAATAATGACGGTATTAAGTGGGAAAAATAGCGTTTTTTATGTTTCAGCAGGCCATATAAACACTTCATTTTATAGGTGTGTAGATAATGCAATGAAAATTTACTGTGTCCCAGTTAAAGAGAAGGCGGATATTGTAGTCGCAATTACACACTCTCCTCTGGACAACAATTTATATCAAGCTCATAAATCAATAGAGCATGCAAAGTTAGCTCTTAAGAAAAATGGCGTACTAATCCTAGTTGCAGCATGTACTGAAGGTATAGGTCCACCGAATTTCTACAATTTATTGTCAAGCTCTAATAATCCAAATGAAATTTTAGAGAAAATTCAGAAGAAATATCGTCTGGGTTACCATAAAGCTGCCAAAATTGCTGAATTACAAACCTGGGCTGAAATATGGGCTGTCACGAATATGAATAAAGAAACATTGGAGAAGATACGTATAAGACCATTCAAAAACCTACAAGATGCGATTAGTGAAGCGCTAAGATTTAAGGGTAAAGATTCTAGAGTACTAATTATCGATAATGCCTCTATGGTTGTACCTAAAATTGATTAGTTGGATGATTATATGATTTTCTTTAAAATATCACTTATATTTGATTTATTTAGCTGTAATCCTAAGTCATCAGGCTTTAAGCCTAGAGCTAAGCCTAATAGTTGTGTATAGTATACCACTGGTATTGGGTTTTTTGCTCCAATAATCTTTAATGCCTCTTCCTGTCTTTTATCTAGCATTTCGCCTCCATGAGGACAGATAACAACAATTCCATCAACTTCTGCTTCACTTGCAACCTTAATTCTGTTTCCTGCTAGGGTTAAACCTGAATCTATATTAGTTTTTGAAATTGCCCATCCACAGCATTCAAGCCATCCCATATGCGACTTAGCCTTAGCTCCAAGAACTTCAATTAACTTTAAAAGCTTTTTAGGTTCAATGGCATCATCTGGTCTACCTAGCTCTGTAGGTCTAATAAATTGGCATCCTGAATGTGGAGAAAATGTTAATTTTTCAAGGTTTACTTCAATCTTTTTTCTAATATTTTCAAGCCCAACATCATCATATAATACTTCAATAATATGCTTAAACCTTAAGTCTTCTTTATATTCTAAGTCTTCTTCTTTTAATATTTCATTGACCCATAATTCCAACTCATCATTTTCACTTAATATTTTCTTAACATGAGTAAAAGATAAATGACACCAATTACACAGCAATATTACTTCCTTGTCATATTCCTTCAGAACTGCCATGTTCCTAGCTGAAAGATAAATCCATCCATAGGCATTAACACTTCTTAAAGGCATGCCGCAACATGAAATATTTTCTGGGTCTTCAAGTTGAATTCCTAATTTTTTCATAACATTTCTTGTTGAAATTTCATAGCCATACTGTTCTGTTAAGACTGTACATCCTGGATATAATATATATTCCATTTTAATCACCAACTGTCTTCTCGAAGGCTGTCATCACCGCAAGTTGATATTTTTCTAAGTTTTTAGGACCTCTCACTGGTGGTAGTCCAAGTGTTCTACGAGTATATGTTCTTCCATCCTTTCCAATTACTTCTACTTGTTCTTGGATAAATCCTGTTTCTAAAGTTGTGCTAAGCATTTTCATATAAGCCTCTGGTAGGCTTGCACCCATATTTATGGATAAATTCCTCAAGGCCAGAAATACTTCAACTGGTGAAACACGTTGAGGACATGCTTCCTTACATTTTAAACATTGTGTACAAGCCCATATCACATCTGATTTCAATAACTCTTCAATAATTCCAAGCCTAACTTTATCTACAACTCTATGCGGATAATTCTCAAGTAAAACCATTATTGTACATCCACTTGTACATTTTCCACATTGCATACAATTTAATGGTTGCTGGTCTCCTGGAATCTTTAATATTTTTTCAAGTAATTCTCTCTTAGAAATTTTAGTTAGACTTGTAACTGCTTCACCCATATTTTAATCCTCCTTTAATTCTCATGTAGTTTGCATTATTAATGATTTAAGCTTTCTGAAAGTCTATTTTCTCTCTTAATAGTTCAAATTGACGGTTCAATCACCATACAAATCAGCTTGACTATTATTGCCTCGAGTATGGTAGTCTCCTAATTAAATACAAGTCGAAAGAAGGAAAAATATTGGAACGTTATTTAGGAAGTTTTCTTTCTCTAAGTGTTCTGATTAATGCTGGAAGTATCTCGTATAAGTCTCCTACAATTCCGTAATCTGCAGCTTTAAATATTGGTGCTTCGGGATCCTTATTTACTGCAACAATTATTTTTGAACCCTGTATTCCAGCTAAATGTTGAACTGCACCTGAAACACCAAATCCCATATATAATTTAGGTTTAACTTTATGTCCTGAAAGTCCTACCCAATCTGGTAACCATTTGAGGTCTGCTGATATTGGTCTTGAACAGGAAACTTGTCCCCTTAATAAATCTGCTAATTCTTCAAGCATTTTGAAATCTTCTTTACGCTTAAATCCTCTTCCACCAACTACTAGTATTTCAGCTTCCTCTAGTGGAATTCCTCTAACTTCCTTTTCTCTCTCTTCGATTACCTTTATTCGAGGTGAAGTTATTTTAATTTCTTCTATCTTTACTATTTCACCTTTTATTTCTTCTCTTTTAATTGCTTCAAAGGTTTTAGGCGGGACAGTAATTATTGCTGGTTTTGATTTTATAATTTCTGTTGCAATAGCTTTTCCAGCATAGACTGTCTTTTTAACTTTAAAGGCGTTTTTGTCAATATCATAATCGATATCGATACACTCAGTTACGCATCCAAGCTTCAACTTTGCAGCTATTTTTGAAGCTATGTCTTTTCCATTTTTTGTTGAGCTTAAAATTATTGCGGTTGGGTTATATTTCTCAGCTATTTTTACTAAAAGGTCTGCATAAACTTCAGGAATAACTTCTTTCAACTCTTCTTTCTCAATTACATATACTTTTTCTGCCCCATATTGAAATAACTCCGACGGGTTTTCAGCTCTACTCGAAAGCAGGATTGCTGCAGTTTTGCACTTAATTTTTGAAGCTACGTCACTTGCCTTTGATAATAATTCGCCCATTAAATTAACATTCTCTGAGAATACCCAAATCTCCCCAGTCATTTTCTATCCTCCTAAAACTCCCTCCTTAGCCAGTAATTCTATTAGTTCTTGAACTGCTTCATCTACTGGTTTATCCTTTATAATGTACATCTTACGTTTCAGTTCTGGTGCATAGACATCTAGAATTTCAACTGCAGGTTCTATTATGTCTAAGCCTAGATCATCTATGGTGATTTTA
The DNA here is from genome assembly GCF_058356305.1 of Candidatus Culexmicrobium sp. Lineage (NCBI taxonomy): Archaea > Thermoproteati > Candidatus Culexarchaeota > Candidatus Culexarchaeia > Candidatus Culexarchaeles > Candidatus Culexmicrobiaceae > Candidatus Culexmicrobium > Candidatus Culexmicrobium sp. The sequence goes on along the minus strand of NZ_JBTVBB010000012.1, from coordinate 52,344 downwards.
TGAATAGGTTTCTTTGAAGCTCGTAGAATTGCCATTAATGGAGGTAGACGTGGAACATTAATTTCTCTTGTAACTACCAGTAATGCGGGCAAATTGACTTCTACCACTTCATATTTATCCTCTAAATCTCTTTCAGCAATAATTTTTCCATCCCTAATTTCAACTGCTCTTACATAGCTTATACATGGAATATTTAGGATTGCTGCAATTCTTGGTCCTACTTGACTGGAATAAGAATCTATTGTAGCTTCTCCACATAGTATTAAATCGAATGGTCCATATTTGTTGAGTGTAGCTGCCAATACTTCAGATGTAACATATGTATCTGCATTTTCAATTTTTTCATTTAAAATTAAGACTCCTTCATCTGTACCCATAGCTAATGCTTCTCTTAATACTTCTCTTGCTTTTTCAGAGCCAAATGTTATTGCAATAATTTTTCCTCCATGTCTTTCTTTTATTCTAACTGCTTCTTCGACAGCATTTCTATCAATGTCACTCATTTTTCTCGGCACTCCCGTAATAATTGGTTTCCTAGTGTTTTGATCTATTCTTAATTGTGATACATCTATGGCTTGTTTAATACATACCGCTATTCTCATAAGTTTAGCCTCCTGTAAATTCATTTACACATGTAAATTTAACGTTTAGCATCGATTGCTTCATTAAGTTTTTATTATTTTAAAGTTAAATTATGTCGGAGGAATCTCTATGAGTAAAACTTCCCGTATTTCTGGCTTCTACAAATTGTCTATACATGAAAGATTAATGAAAGTGAAGGAGTTTGCTAATTTAACTGATGAAGAAACTAAACTGTTAACACAAACTGGTAGACTTTCACTTGACTTGGCAGATAAGATGATTGAAAATGTCATTGGAACTCTTGAACTCCCACTAGGAATCGCAGTTAACTTTCTAATCAACAAGAAGGATTATCTTATTCCAATGGCTATTGAAGAACCTTCAGTAGTAGCAGCTGCCAGTCATGCTGCAAAGTTAACTAGAGCTGGTGGAGGAATATTCACTCAAAGTACGGGTCCATTTATGATTGGTCAAATTCAACTTGTAGGTGTCATGTCGCCTTATAAGGCGAAATATGTTATTTTAAGTCATAAAAATGAAATTTTAGAAATAGCTAATCAGCAAGACCCAATACTCGTTAAGTTGGGTGGAGGAGCAAAGGACCTTGAAGTTAGAATAATCGATTCAATGCTTGGACCAATGGTGATAACACATTTAATTGTTGATGTCAAAGATGCAATGGGCGCGAATGCAGTTAACACTATGACAGAAGCAGTAGCCCCTTACATTGAAAAGATAACTGGAGGCAAAGTATATTTAAGAATACTCTCAAACTTAGCTGATAAACGATTAGTTAGAGCATATACGAGAGTACCGAAAGAAGTTTTAGGTGGAGAAGATGTTGTTGATGGAATAATCTATGCTTACGCCTTTGCAGCTGCGGATCCTTATAGAGCGGCTACACATAATAAGGGGATAATGAATGGAATAATAGCTATCGCATTAGCCACAGGTAATGATACAAGGGCTCTAGAAGCAGGGGCACATGCCTATGCAGCTAGATTCGGAAGATATATGCCCCTAACTGTTTGGGAGAAGGATGAGAATGGCGATCTAGTAGGATGGATAGAGCTTCCATTAGCTGTTGGAATAATTGGTGGTGCAACAAGAACAAACCCGATAGCTAAAGTTTGTCTAAAAATTCTGGGTGTAAAAAGTGGTGTTGAATTAGCTGAAATTATGGGTGCAGTTGGATTAGCACAAAATCTCGCAGCAATAAGAGCGCTTGCAACGGAAGGAATTCAAAGGGGACACATGAAACTTCATGCAAGAAATATTGCTATCATGGCTGGGGCAGTGGGTAGAGAAATAGATCAAGTAGTAGAAGAAATGATAAAAATGCGAGTTATAAGAATTGATAAAGCTAAAGAAATTCTCATGAAAATACGTTCAAGCAAATAACTGTGAGGGCATCATTTAACTTAGAAGTTAATGTAGAATGGAGAAATATGTAGTTAGTGTTTGGAAATCCAGACATCCAGTAACCTACTATGATATTTTACTTGTAGATACTCAAATTTTAAAGTTAATTTTTCAACTTCTTCTTTGAGTATTGCTTTGAGTTCTTCAATGACTTTAAATATGTTGAAGTATTCGTTAACTGCTTCGTCCAATGGTACTTGTTTAAATTTAACCTTTGTTCCTGGCTGAGCTTGTGCCAGTATGTCTAAATCATGAAGAATTACTGTGCCTATAATCGGATAGCCACCAGTTGTTTGAGCATCAGCCATCAATACTATTGGGTTTCCATCAGGTGGAATTTGTATAGCTCCGGGCATTGTACCACACGATATCAATCTACCTATGCCTCCATAAATTTCACCTTTCAATTTAGTTAATCTAAATCCCATCCTGTCAATGTAAGGTGTTACTATAAATATGCTATTAAGAAAGTCTTGAATAACTTCATCAGCGAAATAATTGTCATGGGGGCCTAATACGACCCGTAATGTAACTTCTCCATTTATAACTTGTTTAAACTTATTAGGAGCTTTTCTGGCAGGATAACTTTTGAATATGTTTTTATCTTTAAGTTTCCCTATATATAGAAAGTCTCCACTTTTTAAAATTCTTCCAATACCTGCTTTGGGATAATGTGATTTACTTCCCAATAATATTGGTTCTTCAATTCCACCTGCTACTGCAATATATGCGACTTGACCTTTTTCAAACTGCTGAATAGTTAATTCATCATTTTTTCTTAAAATCGTAGCCTGATATGTTGGAATCCTGTCACCGTTAATTGTTGCATAAACTTCTGCCCCTGTTATCGCTATTATTACATTTTTTAACGCTTTTAGTGTTAAACTACTTTGGAAAACTTCTATACATGCAGAGTTAAGATCATTACCGACGAGAATATTGGCTATCATGAATGATTTCTTATCAAGAGCTCCTGAAAATGGTACACCATATTTTCTAAAACCTATTCTACCTAAGTCTTGCACTGTCACTCCTGGACCTGCATTTAACACTTGTAATGTAACTTCACCTTTTCTCTCTATTTTCTTAGTTATTCTTTCAATTTTTCTTAGTTTTTCATATTCTTTTTCTGAAATGGGCTTAAATCTCACAAGATCCCCCGCATTTAGAAGAGTTGGTTTTGGAGAAGTTGGATCAAATAATTTTAATGGAGTTCTACCAATGATTCGCCATCCACCTGGACTTTCAATTGGATAAATTCCAGTTTGCTTACCTGCAATTCCAACTGAACCTGCTGGCACCCTTAATCTAGGTTTTTCCAATCTAGGAACAGCTATGACGTCAGGGACTTCACCCATGTATGTAAATCCCGGAGTGAAACCTATCATATATACCAGGTATGTCTGGCTTGAATGAATCTTAATAACTTCATCAATAGTCAAACCTGCATATTCAGCAATGAATTTAAGATCGGGACCAAATTCCCCGCCATATACTATGGGGATTTCAATAATTTTTCTTCTACCTACAATTTCTTCAATGTCTCTCTTTTTTACTTCATTTTCACTTTCTTTAATTACTTTCATTAAATTATCAATTGATACTCGTCCTGGATCATAATGAATTAGAAGAGTCGTATAGGCTGGAACAAATTCGAAGATCCCATCCATCTTCCTTGTTTTTTCTTCCAATTTCTTCTTAAGTGCAAGAACATAGCTATTCGCTTCTCTACTTATTTTATTTGCAACTTCAATTAATACTGCTGTTTCACCCATCATTTTTATCTTAAATTCTGAATATATCGTCATTGAACTCTCTCCAGTAGCTATCAGCTTCTTATCAATTAAGGTTATATAAAGGGTGCTCTTTTAAAGCCATTGGGAGATGTAAATTGAATCTTGATGCGTCAATACAAACAAAAATAAAAATAGCAGCAATAATTGCAGCATATAAATTCTGGGCCAGATATAAAGATTCGATTATACCAAACTTAAAAGTAAATGTTTCAAATAATGTTTTTCATATTAGTATTTCTCCAATAAATAGTAGTAAAATTGAAGTTAAGCTCAATAGTGAAGTTTTTAGAGTGAGCTATATGAACAATATTCTCAGTATTTTACCTATAACAGAAAAAAGTATCGAAGAAATTAGAGTTGAGTCTTCAAAGAAGGATGAAATTAAGCTTGAGGAAGGTGAAGTGTTAATCAAGGCTCAAACTACTGGTAAGATATTAAAAATTTTGGTTCAAGAAGGAGACTTGGTTGAAAAAGAGGATTTACTTCTAGTTATGGAGGCTATGAAGATGGAAATTGAGCTTAACTCTCCTCTGGCTGGGATTGTAAAGAAAATTTTAGTTAAGGTAGGAGATAGAGTTAAAATTAACGATCCGCTGATTATAATTGAGCGTAAAAATAAACTTGCATTGTTATAGGTGACTTTAATGGTAAAGATAATTGACTTAACTTTAAGAGATGCACATCAATCATTGCTTGCAACTCGCATGAAAACTGAAGATATGCTTCCGATCCTTGAATTGATGGATGACATAGGCTTTTATGCTCTCGAAATGTGGGGTGGTGCAACCTTTGATGCTCCATTAAGGTTTCTAAAAGAGGATCCCTGGGAGAGACTAAGAATTATAAGGAGTAAAATTAAGAAGACAAAGCTTTTAATGCTTCTTAGAGGTCAAAACTTAGTTGGATACCATCATTACCCAGATGATGTATGTATAAAGTTTGTAGAGAAGGCCTTTGAGAACGGTATAGACGTCTTTCGTATCTTTGATGCTTTGAATGACTTGAGAAATTTAAAGATAACTGTTAAAACAGCTAAGAAGCTTGGTGCTGAAGTTCAAGTATGCATGGTCTACTCAACAAGTCCAATTCACACTATCGACTATTATGTAAATCTCGCAAAGGAAATTTCCAGTATGGATATAGATTGTATAACCATTAAGGATATGGCTGGAATACTAAAGCCTTACACAGCATATGAATTGGTGTCAAGAATTAAGAAGGAAGTAGACTTATCCATTAATGTTCATTCCCATACAACTGGTGGTTTTGCTCCAATAACTCTAATTAAGGCAGTTGAGGCAGGTGCTGATTTTATAGATTGCGTAGTTTCTTCAATGTCAATGCATACTTCTCATCCTCCAGCAGAAACAATAACTGTCACCTTAAACAATACTCCACATGACCCTAAATTAAACTTAAAGTTATTACTGGAGGTTTCCAAATACTTTTGGAAAATTAGACAAAAATACCATGAATTTGATTATGCACTCAAAAATCCACCAGTAGATGCAAGAGTCATTGAACATCAAATTCCAGGTGGAATGTATAGTAACCTTCTAGCACAATTAAGAGAACAGAATGCTGAAGATAAACTCAGTGAAGTATTGGAAGAAGTGCCACGAGTCAGGAAAGATTTAGGTTGGCCTCCACTAGTTACACCATTATCTCAAATTGTAGGGACACAAGCAGTGATAAATGTGTTATTTGGCAGATATAAAGTGATAATTAAAGAAGTTAAGGACTACATAAAGGGTCTATATGGAAAGCCACCAGCATCAATAAATAAGGATGTCATGAAAATTGCTTTAGGAGATGAAAAACCCATACAATGTCGACCAGCAGACCTCCTAAAACCACTTCTAAATGAAGTAAAAAAGAAGTTGCCAAAAGATTTAGTTGTGAAGGAGGAAGACTACTTGACTTACGCACTTTTCCCTGAAGTAGCATTAAACTACTTTAAATGGAGAAAACGCTACTTGAATCGTAAAATTAGTCGTCTTGAAATAATGATAGAAGGGGAAGTTTATAAGGTTTCAGTTGAAGAAGATTTAAAGTAGCTTTCATTTTTCCATAGTGGTTTTTTACTATGTAAAAATCTTTCTTTACAAAGTGCAAAAATTTATGTTAGATTGCTAATTATTTGACGTAAGTCTTAAATATCATCATAATCTATATTCATCATGACATAGTATTAAATAGAAGATTTTGAGAGGGGAAAACTTTGAATCCCATATTATTTGAAACTATTCTAAAGGAAGCAAGAACTGCACCACTAATTATGCTGATAATCATTATGGGTGCAGCTTTCTATTTTATTCAACGTGCTAGACGAGGAATAGTGCCAAAAATACGTCGTGTCCCAGGATTAGATGCTATTGATGAAGCAATAGGTAGAGCTACAGAGATGGGTAGACCAGTATTCTGTTCACATGGAATTGCAGGATTATCAAGTGCAACTTATGGGCCTCAGACTATTGCTGGCCTCGGTGTATTAAGCTATGTAGCTCAAATGTGTGCGAGATATGGTACGAGATTAATTGTACCAGTCCGTGTCCTAGCCATATTACCCATTGCAACTGAAATTGTAGAAACTGCATATAAGCTTGAAGGCAAACCAGAACAATTTAGAAAAGAGGATATCATGTACTTATCACCGTGGCAATTCGCATATTCATTATCTTATATGAGCTTAATGGATCGAGAAAAAGCAGCTGCAAACATAATGATTGGTGCATATTGGGCTGAATCACTACAATTAGCAGAAACAGGATATAGAGCTGGAGCAGTACAAGTATCAGGAACAGCTAACACACATCAGATACCATTCTTCGTAGTAGCTACTGATTACTGTCTAATTGGAGAGGAAATTTATGCTGCAGGTGCGTACCTATCTAAAGATGCAATGATGCTTGCAAGCATTGTAGCTCAAGATGTTGGTAAATACATTGCAATGATACTAGGTTTTCTAGGAGCACTACTAACAACAGGTGGAATAAAAGTGATTGTTGACTTTCTTAGCTCTTAGAGGTGAGATGAATGGCCTGGTATAAGAGAGTTGAAATACCTGTTGCGATAACCGTAATATGTGCTATTCTGCAAGTAGTGCCATACTTCTTCAATATTCCACAATGGGAGGCAGTTGCAGATGACTTTGTTGAATGGCAAATGATTGTAGGCACTGCAGCTTTATTCCTAGGAGCAGGCTCACTATATCTACTTCACATACCTAAAGTTAAAATGAAGAGAGCAGGATGGGAATTTAGTGCATTGCTCTTAGCACTAATGACATTAATGATAATTGCAGGTCTACCCATACCACAACTAGGCCTCGGAAAGCAAAATCAAGTCTACCAGTTCATATATAGAAACATGACTGTAGCTCTATCATCAACGATGTACTCCATATTAGCGTTCTTCATAACTTCCGCTGCATACAGAGCATTTAAAGCTAGAAATATAGACGCCGCTATATTGTTAATCAGTGGAACACTTGTAATGCTGGGTAATGCGCCTGCAGGAACTGCTGCCTGGGCAGGCTTCGCCGATATTAAGACATGGTTATTCGATGTACCTAACCTAGCTACTATGAGAGCAATTAGAATCGGTGCTGGACTAGGTTCATTAGTATTAGCCGCGCGAACATTCATGGGTGTAGAGCGGGGATACTTCAGAGGTGGAGGTGAATAAAATGTCTGAAGAAGTTACGATATGGGAAAAACTAGAAAACATAGATAGGAGAATTATATATCTACTTTTATGGATTGCTGTACTATGGCCACTCTTATCACCTATAGGCTTACCAGTTTCGATTAGTGAAGAAACTAGGGTTGCCTATCAATTTATTGAAGATTTACCAGCAGGAAGTGTCGTAGTTGTATCTTTTGACCATAGTTTTGCCGGAATGCCTGAACTTTATCCACATGATTTAGCATTCCTCCACCACTTATTCTCAAGACCACTTAAAGTTGTAATAATAGCCATATGGTCAGAAGGCTCATTAGTAGCTGAAATAGCGCTCAAAGAGCTTAGTGCAGGTGAAGACCCAAGAACAGGAATCGAGAAAATCTATGGAAAGAAGTATGGGGAAGACTGGGTATTTCTTGGATGGATCCCAGGAGGAGAAACTGGAATGAGGGCATTTGGACAAGACATGCATACAGCTGCCCCTGCAGATTTCTGGGGCACACCCGTGGGTGATCTTCCAATGATGGCTGACATTAAAACAGCAGAAGATGTAGACCTGCTCGTAAGCATTGAATCAGGAACTCCAGGTGCCCCAGAATGGATTAGACAATGGTGGTCAATATATGAAACACCAATAATTGTTGCAATAGTGGCAGTAGGCGCACCAGAACTAGTTCCAGCTAGACATGCTGGACAGTTAACTGCACTTCTTCCTGGAGTAAGAGCTGCGGCTGAATATGAACAATTAGTGGGTAGACTTGGACTTGGAACAGCTTCTGCAGATGCACTATCGACGTCACATATACTGGTGATAATTTTCGTGATAATTGGAAATATTGGTTACTTTAGCCTTAGAGCTAAAGGGGTGAGAAAATAATGGCAGGAGAAATTGAAACTCTTGGAACTGCTGTAGCTGTATTATTTACATTGGCTGTTTATAGCTTTACATATCGTGAAAATCCATGGTCAAGATTGGCAGAGCATGTCTTCGTAGGTTCAGCTGTAGGTGTTGGTATAGCACTAAGCTTTGACTGGTTAATGAAGACTTACACTAAATGGACTGCTGATCCAGCTAAAGCTGGATTCTTCTGGCTTGCAATTCTATTTGGTTTACTTTACTACTTCTACTTCAGTAAGAGATACTTCTGGCTTTATAGGTTTCCATTAGCAGTTTCAGTGGGTACTGGTCTAGGATTGGCAGTAAGTAGATTGGTTAAAACACAGTTTGTTGATCAGATAAGAGCTACAGCTCAAATGGCATGGGTTGTACCTGGAGATCCATTAAAAAGCTTTAACAACTTCTTAGTTGTAATTTCACTTACTTTAGTCCTCATATACTTCATATTCAGCTATGAGTTAAAGGGTCCTGCTAAAGGTACCCTAGTTATTGCTAGATGGGTCATGATGGCCGGCTTTGGTGCGGCCTATGGATACACAGTGATGACTAGAATGGCATTATTCATTGGTAGATGTCAATTTCTACTTGGAATTCCACCTAATCCAGCTGAGGCGAAAACATTCTTCGGAATATTTGCTGTAATTATACTTGGCAGTCTATTAGCCTATGACTACTGGAAAAAGACTAAAGTAACTACTTCATCAACATAAATTTCCACTTTTATTTATTTTATTGTTTAACTTAATTCAATAAATTTAAAATTACACTATTCTTTGGGATATATTTCATTGCTCTTTATAATAGTTCCAGGATAAATTTTAGTGTGAGCTTTCACTCTACAGTTATTTCCTATAATAGCTCCTAGTTTTGAGATGAATTTTCCTCTAATTTTTACTGGGTGAAGTCTACTTACTTCAACTCCTGATGGCAGTACATTTAGGGTTGTGACTCCCGGCTCAACTACACTATTCATGCCAATGACTGAATCTCCAATGAAGCTTAACCTTCCTATACTTACTCTTGGCTGGATGTTTGATCTAGAAATTTCAGCATATGCTCCTATAATTGAATTTTTTTCTATGGAGGCATAATTCCTTATGAGTGAGCCTGTTCCAATATATACATTTTCACCTATATAGACTGGACCTCTAATTATAGCGTTGTGATCTATAACTGCCTTGGAATCTATTATCACAGGCCCCTCTATTATGGCTCTCGATGAAATATCTACATCTTTACTGATAATAGTGCTATTGATTTCTTTTAGAAGATTTTCTGTAGCTGTAATTAAATCCCATGGATAGCCTACATCAACCCACCAATCACCCCAAAGAGCTGTAACTATCCTCATTTCACTGGCAAGTTTATTAATTGCTAAAGTAACGTTCATCACCTCTTCAAGAATGCTGATGAATCGCCCTGGAAGAACATAAGCTCCTGCAACTGCATATTCTACCTCATATTTTTCCTTTGGTTTTTCAATAATTGATGTTAAAATGTATTTTTCATTGATTATTGGTAAACCATAGGTTGATAATTCCCTTTGAGGTGTAATGAGTATAGCTCCATCTCCATCTCTGTCGATATATGAGCTTAATAAGACTCTATAGGCTTCCTTTGGGACTATAATATCACCGTATGCTAATAGGAATATTTCATTTTCATCAATTAAATTTGAAGCGGAAATGATTGCACCTTCAACTTCAGGTTCTTTCTGTTTAATAAATTGGATTTCAATTTTATCAGTGTATTCCATTAATTCTTTTCTAAACAATTCAATATTGTTTACAACAATTATTGTGTTTTTTATACCTAGATTTATTAATGCATCTAAAACATAACCTATAACTGGTTTTCCAAGTATCTTTAACAGAGTTTTAGGATAATTTTCTGATAGAGGTTTCATTTCTCTACCTTCGCCACCAGCTAAAATTAGGGCTTTAAATCTACTTTCATTCATTTCCTTCACCTCACTCAACTGTAACTGTTTTAGCTAAATTCCTTGGTTTATCCGGATCATACCCCCTGGAAACTGCTGAATAATATGCTATTAGTTGCATTGGTATTACATATATTATTGGAGCTATTAATTGATTTATATTAGGCAAACCAATATAGGTATCCAAATGTTTTACTGTTCGTTTTTCACTTTGAGGAATTAAACCAATAGTATAGGCTTCACGGGCCTTCATTTCCATGATATTTCCTATCAAGCTTTCTCTATATTCATCAAGCAACATTGAAAATACTACGGGAAAGTTTGGTTCGATGAGTGCTATCGGTCCATGTTTACTCTCTCCTGCTGGATAAGCTTCTGCATGTATATATGCTATTTCTTTCAATTTTAACGCACCTTCCATTGATAATGGAACACCAATACCTCTACTTAGATAAAAGACGCTTTTTGCATCACTTAGCCTTCTACCTATTTCTCTACATTTAGCTTCATGTGCTCTAATGACTTTACTAGAAATTTTTGGTGTTCTTTCCAATTCTATCTCTATACTTTCAACATCTTCACCATATTGCTTTGCAGCTTGTAAGATTACTTTTAATAGTGTTATTATTTGGGTTGTAAATGTTTTTGTAGCTGCAACACCAATTTCTGGTCCAGCTCTAGTGTAAATGGCTATATCTGCCTCACGTGGAATTGCACTATCAATCACATTTGAAATAGCAATAATCTTTACATTTTTCTCCTTCATTTTTCTCAGTGCAATTAAGCTATCTATAGTTTCTCCTGACTGTGAAATAACTATACCAACATCACCTTCTCCAAATGCCTTAGAGTATTTTAGGTATTCAGATGCGATAAAGGTGAAGGATGGAAGTCCCAGTAATGAGCTTAAAGCATAATCAGCTACTAAACCTGCATGATAGGATGTTCCACAAGCTGTAATAAAAATCTTCCTTGAATTCATTATCAAGTCCACAGCCTTTGAAATTTCTTTTATATTTAATGATTGGAGAGTTCTTCGCATAGCTAATGGTTGTTCGTGAATTTCCTTTAGCATGAAATGTGGATATCCACCCTTCATAGCCATTTGGGGAGTCCAACTAATTACTCGAATTCTATCTCTAACATTGACTCCTCCTCGATCAAAACTTTCAATATATACTTCCCTAGGTGAGATGTATCCAAATTCACCGTCTCTTAAAATAATAACCTTATTGGTGAATTCTAGAAACGCGGGAATATCGCTTGCAAGAAATTTTGCTTTATCGCTTATACCTAAAACTAAGGGAGAGGTCATTTTAGCAAAGAAGATTTTATTTGGTTCTTGGGTAAAAATTGCTGCAAAAGCGAATGCTCCCTTTAGATGTCTTAATGTTTCTCTCAAAGCGTCTAATGGTTCCATTCCAACCTTTAAGTATTCCTCAAGTAGATGTGGAATAACCTCTGTATCTGTTTCGCTTCTAAAAATATGTCCCTTAATAACTAATTTTTCTTTTATTTCCATGTAATTTTGAATAATTCCATTATGCACAACTGCTATTTTTCCATTACAATCAATATGTGGATGTGCATTTTCATTGCTTGGCTTTCCATGAGTAGCCCATCGAGTATGCCCAATTGCAATGTTACTACGTGCATTTTTAAAGTCAAGAATCCTTGCTACATCATCAATTTTGCCTTTAGCTTTCCTAACGACAATTCTAATTTCCTGTTTATCTAAATATGCGTATCCAACTGAGTCGTATCCTCTATACTCAAGTCTCTTTAGACATCTACGTATAATAGAACCAATAGGTTCTCTTAAATAGTTTTCAATCGCTGTTAACCCTATAATTCCACACATAGTCTCAAAATAATATTTATATTATCCCAATTAAATTATAAGCTTGTTCCTTTTTCAAAATTAACATCACAGTAGATTATTTTATCGAGTTTATGATTTTACCTCATAACATAATTAGTTCATTATTTCTAAAAAATTTACAAATTTTATTCAAAATTTATTCATTCTTAGTATATTATCTTAATTAAATTTAATTATCTGGATTAAAAATAAGTTGAACAAAATCTATTTATTATCACGATCCAACAATATTATAAACCATTTGTCAAAATGTTGAGGGGTAATGTATGCCCTTTGACGTGAAGAATTTTTATTCAAATTTTAAAGGCAAGCCTAAATGTTACTTGCTTTTTATCCTCGGATCACTTCTATTAGCACTATTATTTAGTCTACAAGTACATCCAGTTGCCTCAGCAGATTACGATCTTAAAATTATTGAAGTAGATCCACCAAAGGACTCATCCTTACAAGCTGGCAAAACATATGCTTTCAAATTGAAAGTTTCATACTATATGAAAAATCCTGCAACCATTTATTATACTATATGGGATGGGCCTATACGAACGGGTAAAGAATTAATTAGTGATAGTTCAGATTTCCTTAAGGCTGGATCTGGCACTTATGAATTCCCTATAAAATACTTTACTGTTCCTGAAAACTGTAAGTTTATTACTGTCGAAGTTTATATTATGACTTTTGGCGGTCCCACAGGTATTAGTATTGTTTGTCATACAGAATTTAAATATAATATCGGATATGGTGGTGACTTCTCTCTAACTAGTGTTGTTACAACTGTCGCAATAATTGGTGGCGCAATTTACGCAATTCATTTTATTCGTTCTAAGAGAGCTGCAAAAAAGTTTTCTAAGACTAACAAGATTACATTAAAGACAAGAAGAGCTAAAGTTACTAGAAAGAGGAAAATTAGTACTCAAAGAAAAGTTGATGATGAGAAGACTAAAGAAACTGTCCTCGAAAAATTAACGAAAATCTTCGTAGAATTAGAGGAAAAGTATGATTCATTATATTCATTTGTCGAAAATTCAATCTCATCATTATCCTATCTGTTAGATCAATATACAAGTAAACGCTTAAAAATGTATTTCAGCAAGTCTAAATTTTGGTTTAAGAGACTAAAAGATGCTTATAATGCTTATGAAAATGCTTTAGAGAATTATAGGAATGAATTGAAAAATATTAAGGTAATCGATAATAGAATTGTCAGGTTAAATCCTGAGAAATTCCGTATTTCTCAACAATCATATTATAAGAGTTTAAATCGTTTAAGGAGGGCTAAAGAGTTTTTCAAGGATAATTTAAGGAAAATTGTGAGTATGAAGAGGTTAGAGAAGTTCAGTAATATTCTGAGTAAAATTGGTGACGTACTTACTGTAATTGATGTGGGAAGAGATACATTCAAGAATCTAATTAAAGGAGATAATTTAATTCATGCATATACTAAAAGTGCAGCTTCAAATTACCTGCTAACTAAAATTTCAGTATTACAGCCAAAAATAGCGTTATACGAGCTTGGATGTTCATTAATGTTTGGTGATAGTGAAGCTGGGAACATTATAAGTCCATCTGACATATTAACTGGACCTGTAAAAATGGTCTATGACGCAGCTTTTAAGGGAAAGAATGTAGTTAGCAAAAGATTAGCTAATGGAGATTACGGTTTATGGTGGAAGTATGTAAGTGAAGCATCATACGAGTTAAAAGAATGGCTTAGAGATCCATCATTACTCAAACATGTTCTTGACAATAAGGGCTGGAGTGCAGGTTTAAGAGGTGAAATTGATAACTTAGGTGAATTTGTAGACGGGCTTCATGAGAGAGTTGATAAAGTATTCAAGGTTAGTAAGGATTCATGGAAAATAACTAAAATGACTGTTGGTGTCACCAAGAAATCCCTCCACGGATTAATAAATCTAGGTGAAGCAAGTGTCCGAGCAGCAAAATCACTAAAGGATGCTGCAACTAACACTATAGTTAAAATTAAAAGACTATTTGGCTGGTGAAATTATGCCCATACATTTTTTAAGTGCTCAAAATTTATGGACACTAACAATACTATCAGGATTCAAACTTGACTCAAACTCACCTCTTTCAATTCTAGATTCATGGATAGAAGAATTTTCAGATGATCAAGCATTATTGAGAAGTATAAATGAACTTTATAAGGCGAATTATCTTTGGAGAAAAAGGGATGGCTCTTTAGATGTAAACCTAAGTATTCTACCTGCATTACTTGTTATGATGCAACCTGAAGAAATAACATTTTTCTTTTCATTAAAATTTATTCATTCAAGCGAAAATTACTTTCTAAAAAGAAGTAACACTATAGTTCATTATTCCCCATCAATAAACTATGAAATACACTCTTTCTCATATCCATGGACAACCAAGTTAATGGAAAAATGGCTTGAAAATGAAATTAAAATGAGAACAAGTAATTCCATTAGTGAAGATGATGAATTTGAACTAAATCTAAATATAAATGAAATGGCAATTTTAATTACAATACAAAACATATTTCTGTCTAGATTTAAAGAGCTGGGTAAATTATCCCTTAAAGATTCCATATTAACTATCGATGAAATTGAAGAAGCTATAAAAAATGGATCAATATTGCCTTCTATACTCTTTAATGTTCCAGCTATTAAAGAGGTTCTAAGCAAAATTAATCATAAGCCAGAATTAGTTGAATCTCTGATTGATAGTTTGAGAGTCAAAGGGTTGTTGAGGTATGTAAATGAAGATAAGTTTACATATACAAAACTTGCGAGAAACCTTTTCGATCCAGGATTAATGACTGACTTTGGAATCGCATATTATAAATGTCTAAAGCCTAAAACTAGCGAGAGAGGGTATAATCTAATCTATCACGAAGACAAGATAGTAATTTTAAGTGTTGGAGGGAATGTAGTTAAAATTGCAGTATTAACTCCAAAAAACACATTAAACTTTCTAAAGAAAAATGTTTTTCCAACAAAAATTAAGGAGACCCCATTTAAAATACAAAAGAAAATTGTCAAAAAATGTGGAAGATGCGGGTATCCAGTGGATCCTGAAGATATTTACTGTAGTTATTGTGGATTCAAACTAAAATGACTCAATAAACTTCAGCTTTTAAAATCTTACCAGAAACATTAAACTCAACTATATTTGAATCATAAACAAATCTAAGTTTTAATTTAAAATTAAACTTGAATGGCCTCAGCTTCCCTAGGAATCTTCATTAATTTCAGTGGGCATGACTAACATCATCGGCATTTTACATATCCAATATAAATCCAAATTAATTTTATCTTAGAAATGACATTTAAAATTCCTATAGAAATATTATGGTAGTTATAACTGTCATAGGTGCAAGTTACTTAACAAAATACTATTACCCAGTAGAGTTAAAGCTTAAATGAGATATAGTTCCATAAGAGTTAATAGGTGTATCATGTGGCTAGACTCTATGAATATCAAGGCAAATTATTACTCAAAAATATAGGTATACCTATACCACATGGTGATATTGCCTCAACTCCTATCGAAGCAAGAGAAATATCTGAAAAATTAAATAGGCCAGTGGTTCTTAAAGCTCAGGTTTGGGCTACTGGTAGATTAAAGGCTGGAGGAATAAGATTTGCTTCGTCTCCCAGTGAAGCTGAAGAGGAGGCAAAAAATATTCTTGGATCAGAAATTAAGGGCTTTAAAGTAGAGAAAATTTTAGTAGAAGAAAAATTGGAGATCAAAGATGAATATTATTTAGGCATTATAATTGATGATTCATATAAAATTAAGGCGCCCGTGATAATGTTAAGTACACATGGAGGAATAGACATTGAAGAAATCGCAGTTGAATATCCAGATAAAATTACAAAAAAAGTCATAAACATTCTGGAAGGTTTATCTGAGGAGGATATATATGATATGTTATCCAGCTTGAACATTGACGATGCGTATTTTGATAATATCAGTAAAATAATATTAAAGTTTTATAGCTTATTCAGAAAATATCATGCGAGTTCAGCTGAAATCAATCCATTAATTCTAACAATTGATAATAAATTTATTGCGGCAGATTGCCGTCTAAGTATTGATGATTCATCAGTTCATCTTCACCCGGAACTTAATATAAAAGTTGCCAGGGAAAGTGATAAGCCACCTACTAAATTAGATGAAATTGCATGGAAAGTAGAGGAAAGCGACTATCGTGGCGTCTTCTATTACATGCAGTTAATTCCTGAAGAGGAAATGCTTAAAGGATGTATAGGATTTCACGGTATAGGGGGAGGTGCCTCTATAGTAGGTGCAGATGCTCTTACAAGAGCTGGATTAAGAATAGCTAACTTCGCTGATACTAGTGGAAATCCGACAGCTTCAAAGGTTTATAGATGTGCGAAAATAATCTTATCCCAACCTGGAATTGAAGGTTATTTTCTTGGTGGCTTCTGCATTGCCAGCCAAGAACAATGGCATCATGCACATGGACTAATAAAAGCTTTTAGAGAAGAACTTCATGATAAGAAGGGTTTTCCAGTAATAATTGTAATTGCAGGAAATAAGGAACGTGAGTCAATCGAAATTTTAAGAGATGGGTTAAAAGATCTGCCCATTAAACTTGAAATTTATGGAAGAGATTACCTTGATAAAGCAGATTTCCTAGCCAAAAGAATGAAACAGCTCGTTGAAGATTATAGGAGGATGAAGAAATATGCATAATTCCACTAGACTTGAATTTGCCTCCAAAACTGGGAAAATAATTATCGATTACAATAAATGTGATGGCTGTAAAATCTTTGAATGCGTTAAAGCATGTTCACTTTATGGAAGAGGAATTCTAAGGATAAGAGGCGGAAAAGTAGTTTTAGTGGTTAATAAAGAAGAAGCCACTAGAAGGTGTATAGAATGCCTAGCATGTGAAATTCAATGTCTACTTCATAGCAATGCTGCTGTAAAGATAGTTTTGCCCATACCTGGCCTCGAAGAATATCGTAGGAGGTGGAAATAATGGCAATTTTGCTTGATGAAAATGTAAGTGTTCTAGTACAAGGGATTACAGGGAGAGCTGGAAGTAGTGCGACAAGATACATGCTAGAATATGGCACAAAAATTATTGCAGGTGTAACTCCAGGTAGAGGGGGAGCAACAGTCTGGGGGGTACCAGTATATAATAGTGTTGAAGAAGCATTTGAAAATCATGGTAAAATAGATGCAAGTATAACGTTTGTTCCAGGGCCTATTGTTAAGAATGCAGTCTATGAAGCTATAAATGCAGGAATAAAATTCATTATAATGCCAGTTGAGAGAGTTCCATTACATGACATTTTAGAGATGATTGAATATGCTAGGAGGAGAAAAGTTAAAATTTTAGGACCTGGTTCCTTTGGAATAATAAGTCCAGGTAGAGCAGTGGCAGGCTGGATTGGAGGTTCAGTTGAATTAGCTGAAGAAAGCTTTAAACCTGGACCAGTAGGTGTTATGTCGAGAAGTGGAGGAATGACTACAACTGTATGCTGGTTTTTGGCTAGGAAAGGTATAGGTGTGAGTACTGCTCTCCATATAGGTGCTGAACCAATTGTTGGTTTAACCTTTGCAGAACTTTTACCTTTATTTCAAGAGGATGATGAAACAAAGATCGTAGTAATGTTTGGTGAAATTGGAACTGTAGCGGAGGAGGAGGCAGCTGAAATTATTAAAGAGGGGTTGTTCACGAAGCCACTAATTGCTTATATTGCGGGAAGAGGCCTCAAATCAGGTGTTAGATATTCCCATGCAAGTGCAATAATTACTAGGGGTAAAGGTTCAGCTGAAAGCAAGATTAGAGCCCTAAAGGAAGCAGGAGCAATTGTAGTTAATAGACCTGAAGAAATAGCTTTAAAGGTAAAGGAAGTTTTAGGTGGCTGAAAATGAGAGTTATTGTTTTAAGGTCAATGCTTTTTGTTCCTGGAAACAATATGAGAATGATACACAAATCAACAACCCTACCTGCTGACGCAGTTATCTTAGACCTTGAAGATGCAGTACCAATAGATGATAAGGAAACAGGCAGAATTTTTGTTAGAGATTCTATCAAAAAAATTAAGCGTAGTGGTGTCGATGTTTTTGTTAGAGTGAATGGATTATATACTAATTTAACCTTTGAAGACTTAAAATTTTCAATTCAGTTTGGTTTAGACGGAATAGTGCTTCCAAAATGTGAGGGAAAGGAGGACGTATTAAGGCTTGAAGAGATGATAATTAAACTTGAGCAAGAAAGGGGGTTAGCTGAAGGTAGCATAACCATAATACCGTTAATAGAGACGACTATGGGAGTAATTAAAGCCTTTGAAATTGCTATGTCTAGTGAAAGAATTATTGCCCTAGCCTTCGGAGCTGTTGACTTTACACGTGAATTAGGCACATCGCCTTCTCCAGAAGGTATTGAAATTCTTTATGCGAGATCACATATATCAATTTCAGCTAGAGCTGCAAATGTATTAGCTATTGACACCCCATGGACTAACATAATGGATATGAAGGGATTAATTAATGACGCTAAACTTGCTCGAAGACTGGGTTTTAGGGGAAAGCTTCTAATCCATCCAAAACAAATAAAACCGATAAATGAAATATTTACACCATCAAAAAATGAAATTAACTTTGCTAAAAAAGTTGTTGAAGAATTTGAAAAAGCTCAAGCTAAGGGGCTTGGAGCTATTTCTATTAATGGATTAATGATTGACATAGCAAACTATCGTCATGCTAAATACTTACTCTCACTAATGGATGCAATAAAAGAAAAAGAATTGAGATTGAAGCGAAGGTGAAAACTATTGTTAAATAAATGGGACACAGTTAAAACTGATGTATTGATAGTAGGATCTGGTGGAGCTGGTTTATATGCTGCAATTAAAGCTATTGAAAAAGGTGTTGACGTAATAATCGTCACCAAAGAACATTTACATTCAAGTTCCACGTCTATCGCAATGGGAGCAGTTCAAGCTGCCATTAAAGCTCCTGATAATCCTGAAATACATTTTAAAGATACAATTGTAGGTGGAGCCTATTTATCAAATCAAAAACTTGTAAGAATAATGGTTAATGAAGTGATAGATAGAGTCAAAGAATTAGAACAATTTGGTACCCGTTTCCGAAGGGATGCCAAAGGAAAATATTTATTATTTCCCATATCAGGATGTACCTATCCACGTGCACTAGTTTCTATTGATCCATATGATGCCGGCTTTATTACTGGATTATTTAAGGAGACTAAAAGGTTAGGAGTAAATATCTATGAAAATGTTATGATCACAAAACTCATTAAGTCAAAGAATAGAGTTGTCGGTGCTATAGCAATTAATTTAAAATCTCAAAACATAATAGTTTTCCAATTTAAATCAATTGTAATTGCAACTGGAGGGGCTGGTAATTTATATCCTGTAACTACTAATCCACTAAGCATAACTGGTGATGGCTATAGCTTAGCTTATAATGCTGGTGCTGAACTAATGGACATGGAGTTTATCCAGTTTAGAGCCTGTATTATTTTTCCATATAGCCTCAAGGGAATAACTTTACCACTTGATGGGCTAGTAACTATCGGAGGAAGATTTTATAATGCATTGCATGAAAGATATATGAAAAAATATTTTCCTAAGAAAGCTGAATGTGTGACACGTGACTTAATAGCAATTTATGCTTATAAGGAGATTAAAGAGGGTAGAGGAACAACTCATGGAGGAGTATATAGCGACTTGTCAGGAGTACCTGAAAACGAATTAAATCAATTCAAAAGATTTATGAAAGCATGTAAACTTGCAGGTATAAACCCTTATTGGCAACCAATCGAATGGAAACCTGGAGCACATCATTTTATGGGTGGTATCAAGATCAATGAAAAATGTGAAACAAGAATATCTGGGTTATTTGCAGCTGGAGAGGTTACTGGAGGTATACATGGAGCCAATAGAATTGGCGGCAATGCTCTGGCTGATGTAATTGTTTTTGGTGCAAGAGCCGGAATACATGCCGCTAAAAATGCATTGAAAAGTGTTTTTCAAGAAATTCCACTTACTCAAACTGAACTTGAAATTAAAAGGTTACATAATTTACTTAGAAAAGAAGGTGAATATTATCCTCAAGAAATTATATGTTCAATTCAAAAAATAATGGACAGCAAGGTTAACGTATTGAGAAATGGCTCCGAACTGATTGAAGCAGTAGATGAACTCAAATATATCAAAGAAAAGAAATTACCTTCAATATATGTTGCTAATGATTTCATTAATTTAAAGAGAGCTCTAGAAGCAGAAAATATGGTTAATGTTGCAATAATGGTTACTAGTGCAGCATTGAAGAGAAGGGAAAGTAGAGGAGCACATTTTAGAGAAGATTTCCCACAAAGAAATGATAGAAAATGGCTTAAAAACATCATTATAAGACAAGTTGCTGGTAATATGAAAATTTACCTTAAGCCAATTGTAATTAAACCCTAAAGTAAAGACAAATAATAATATTCGTTATGTCATAATGGTATAAAGAATTACATAGACAATAGTGCTTTTAATAATGTATATCGAAAACTCTAAATATGTCTACATGGCAATATATATATTCTAAGAAGTAATCTAAATGGGAGGTTTAACAATGTATAAATCTCATATTTCCAAAAGTGCTTTAACTCGAATGCAAGCAATGATAATTGTTGCCATCGTGATTATTGGAGTAGTTGCTGGTGGATTATACTACTACTTTACTGTTTTGACTGCTCCCCCAGCAAAGGAATATATAGTCATAGGTAGGACTCTTGCTTTTACAGGAAAATATTCAAAGCCTGCTCTAATGGCTCAAAAAGGTTGGGAATTATGGATGGAAACAGTAAATGAACAGGGGGGAATATACGTTCCTGAATATGGAAGAAAATTGTTAGTAAAAACAATATATTATGATGATGAAAGCGATCCTTCAACTGCAGCAGAGTTATATAGAAAACTAATTGAAGTTGACAAAGTTGATATAATTGTTGGACCATATGCAAGTGCTGTTAATTATGCAGTACAGCCAATTGCTGAGTCTTATAAAATGATTCTTCCCATAACAGAGGGTACATCAGCTAAACTATACAATAGAGGATTCAAATACTCATTTATGGCAGGACCTGGAGGAATGGCTACTCATTACGCTTTTGCTTTTATTGAATGGTTGGCTAATCTACCTGCAGAAGAGAGGCCGACCAAAGTAGCATTAATTGCTGAAGACACTGCTTTTCCAAAGAGTTTCCTAGAAGGAAGTAGAGCTCTCCTCTTGGAACGAGGTTTTGAGATTGTTTATGAAGAATTATATCCAAAGGGTACCACAGACTTTGTACCAATTGTAACAGCTGTAAGAGATGCTGGAGCCGAAGTTCTTCTATGTGGAACATATTTCCCCGATGCAGCAGCAATCGTACGAGCATGTAAAGAGATAGGATATAGTCCAAAGGCAATATTCTGTACTGTTGGTCCAGCACTCCCAGAGTGGGGCACTGAACTCGGCTCTGATGGTGACTATGTTCTCTCCGCCACTGATTTCGTTCCCATAACTCCTGAAGCAAAAGACTTTGTAAATAGATTTAAAGAAAAATTCGGTATAGATCCAAGTTATCATTCAGCTAGAGATTATATATGTGGTCAAATGCTAAAACAAGCTATTGAGGCTGTAGGTTTGGATCAAGAAGCTTTGAGAGAATACTTCTTTACAGCTACTTTTGACACTATTTTAGGTCCAATGAAAATTGGTTCATGGGGAGAATATAAAGGAATTACATGGCCACCAAAATACTTGATTATACAATGGCAAAATGGCGAAATGAAAGTTGTACTTCCAGAAGATTTGGCTGAAGCTGAAATCATTTATCCAATGCCCACATGGGAGGAGCGGGGAGGATAAAACCTTTTTATATTTTTCTTTTTCTAGTTTTATGAGGTGATTTAATGTATGATGCTTCAATTATTTTAAATCTCCTTCTTAATGGAATTATGATTGGATGCTTATATGCATTAACTACACTAGGTTTAACCTTAGTCTTTGGGATAATGGGTGTAATTAATGTTGCACATTTAGATATTATGGTTTTTTCTTCATACGTAATGTATTGGATGATTAACATCTACGGTTTTAATCCATTTCTGGCCTTTATTATCACTGTTCCATTAACTTTTAGTATTGGGTTAATTCTTGAGAGGTTATTAATTGAATTTCTCCATAAACGTACAAGATCCAGAGCTGAATTTGTCAGAATGACTTTGCCTTTATTTTTTGGAGTAGCTATGGTTTTTCGACATTCAATGACTCATTTTTGGACTGGTGATTATCGAGCTATTACAACTTGGTTAACTGGGAAAGCCATTGAGTTTGGATTAATAAGAATTCCTATTCTTAGATTATTATGTTTAATTGCATCTTCAATATCGATAATATTTTTATATTTATTCCTTTATAAAACTAAAACCGGTAAACAAATAAGAGCCTTATCTCAAAATATTACTGCAGCCAAACTTGTGGGAATAAAAATCGAAAGAATTAGGTTGATAAGCTTTGCTATAGGTCTAGCTACAGCTGGAGTTGCGGGATATCTTTTTGCACTAATTTATACATTCTTTCCTGCAGCTGGAGCTGAATGGGTGCCCTTAGCTTTCTGTATTATGGTTACAGGTGGGCTAGGATGTGTTGAGGGTACATTAGTTGTCGGATTACTTTTTGGATTAATAGATAGCATTATAGGCTATTTCTATTCATTGGCTTTGTCTCGACTAATAATATTTGTCACTATGTTGGTAATTCTCCTTTTCAGACCCGCAGGAATTTTAGGGAAGGGTATTACATGAATAGATTAATGAAATTAATCAAAAAGAATGCTCTGTTGATAGTTATTTTAGTTCCTTTATTCATTATACCTATTACTAGAAACCCATTCGTATTGGCAACCCTTTTTACTATATTCTCATACATAACTATGGCTGAGGGCTATAATATATTAGGTGGATATGGCGGCTACGTAAACTTTGGATATTCAGCATTTTATGGATTAGGAGCTTATTTAACTGCTATTTTATATAATCAATTTAGAATTCCACCATTATTAGCTGTTCCAATTGCAACTATAATGGTTGCAGGTATTAGCGCTCTTTTAGGAATACCATTACTTAGAATTAGAGGTGTATATTTCGCTATTGCAATGATTACCGTTAATTTTATTTTTTATAGTCTAATCCTACTCTTTCCTGAAATAACAGGTGCAGGCACAGGTATCGCGTTACCTCCTCCTCCCCCTTTAACAACTTTTTATTACTTAGGTCTTATAATAATGCTAGCAGTGATTTTTGTCAAGTATAGGTTAATGACATCCAGTTTTGGTTTAGCTATAAAAAGTATTAGAGAAGACGAAGATGTAGCAGAAGTTGTCGGTGTAAACACAGCATTATATAAGATTATAGCTTTTGTAATTAGTATTACACCTGCATCTATTATTGGAGGTATAACTGCTGTATATTGGTCTTATATTGACCCACCGACAATGTTTGATATTGGAATGAGTGTAAAGGTTATCTTAATGGTACGTCTTGGAGGTCCAGGAACAATAATTGGTCCTATTTTAGGATCAATTCTAATCCAGATTTTATCCTACGCTTTACGATACACATTGGCAGGTGTATTACATAAAATTATTTGGGGTGCACTTTTAACTGCTGTTGTTATATTCTTGCCTAATGGAATAATACAATATTTACAGAAAATGGATTGGATACCTTTTAAGTTTAGACGTATCATGGCAATATAAGGGAGGGATTACTATGGGAATGACTATTGCTGAGAAAATATTGGCTCGTGCATCTAATAAAAAAGAAGTGTATGCTGGAGATTATATTATAGCTAACATTGATATTGCAATGTCACATGAGTGGACTAAATACATAATAGAAAATTTAAGGAAATTGAGTATTCATAAAGTTTGGAACCCCGATAAAATTATAATAGTTTTAGACCATTATGTCCCTCTATCTGATGATATTGCTAGGACACATATGCTCATAAGAAACTTCGTTAAAGAACAGAAAATTAAAAATTTTTACGATTTCGGATGTGGTATTTGTCATCAACTATTATGTGAGAATGGTCATGTTAAACCAGGACTACTAATTGTGGGAACTGATTCTCATACTACTACTTATGGTGCCTTTGGAGCAGCAGGAACTGGTATTGGAACTAGTGAAATGACCTATGTCTTCGTTAAGGGTAAATTATGGTTTAGAGTTCCAGAAACTATTTGTTTTTATATTTATGGCAGTCTTCAAGATTTTGTAATGTCAAAAGATATAATTCTTCATATCGCTGGTAAGTATGGGACAGATGTTGGACAATATAAGTCAATCGAATTTAAAGGTCCATTAATTGAAAATTTAAGTATTGATAGTCGCATGACAATGTGTAACATGGCTGTTGAATTGGGCGCAAAATTTGGTATAATTGAAGCAGATGAAAAAATAATTAATTTTTTGAAGAAAGTCACTGGACAAATTTTTAGTACTCTAAAAAGTGATTCGGATGCAATGTATGAGAAGGTTATCGACATAGATGTTTCAAATCTGGAGCCTATGATTGCCTTTCCTCATGACCTTGAAAATGTTTACCCAATTTCAAAGATTGAAGATATTCATATCAATCAAGCTTTCATAGGTTCATGTACTAATGGTCGAATTGAAGACTTAGAAATCGCAGCAAGAATTTTAAAGGGAAGAAAAGTCCATGAAAATGTTAGGTTAATTATCATTCCAGCTTCAAGGAAGGTGTATTTAGAAGCTTTAAGAAAAGGTTTCATTGAAATTTTTCTCAAGGCAGGTGCAATTATTTATAATCCCACCTGTGGACCCTGCTATGGAGGACTATTGGGATATCTGGCTCCAGGTGAAGTTTGTATCAGTAGTTCTAATAGAAACTTTAAAGGAAGAATGGGAAGTAAAGAATCTGAAATTTATTTGGCATCCCCTGCTGTTGTTGCAGCATCTGCTGTGAAGGGTAGAGTATGTGATCCCAAGGAGTTGGTTTGCTAATGATGCGTTACTTAGTAAAAGGGCGAGTATGGAAGTTTGGTCATAACATCAATACAGATATAATTGCCCCTGCAAAATATCTTCATCTACCAATTAGTGAGATAAAGAAACATATAATGGAGCCTATTTATCCAAACTTTTACCAGAAAATTGAACCTGGAGATATTATTGTTGCAGGAAAAAATTTTGGATGTGGTTCAAGTCGAGAACAAGCACCCTTAGCTCTAAAGGCAGCAGGTATATCTGCGATTTTAGCTATTTCCTTTGCGAGAATATTCTTTAGAAACGCAATAAGTATAGGTCTACCTGTTCTTTCTAGTGAGAATATATTCAATTTCTGTGAAAATAATGATTTCATAGAAATTAACTTAAAAAAAGGTGTAATTTCCAACTTGAATAGAAACATAGTGTTGAAAGTTAAACCACTACCACAATTTATCATAGATATTCTCGAGGCTGGTGGCATAATTAATTTAATAAGACGAGATGATTTTTAGAGGCCAAGATATGCCTTCTTTACATGTTCATTTTCTAAAAGCTCATCACTTCTTCCTTCAAGCACTATCCTACCTACTTCTAATACATAGCCTCTATCAACTAATTCTAAAGTGTGTCTAACATTTTGTTCTACAAGTAAAATTGTAACTCCCTCTTGCCTAATTTTCTCGATAATATCAAAGACTTTTAAAACTAGTTTTGGTGCTAATCCTAGTGAAGGTTCATCTAGCATCAATAGTCGTGGTCTAGACATTAAACCTCTAGCAATTGCAAGCATTTGTCTTTCACCACCGCTCATTGTTCCAGCTTTTTGATACTTTCTCTCCTTTAATATTGGAAATAACTGAAATATCCATTCTAATGTCTCATCTTTCTTTTCCCAAGCTCTAGGTATGGAAGCTCCCATTTCAAGATTCTCCAAAACAGTCATTTGAGGAAATAATTGTCTGCCTTCAGGTATTAGAGAAATCCCTAAGTTAACAATTTGGTATGGTGGTACCTTATCGATTCTTTCATTTAGAAAGTGTATTGTTCCACTTTTAGGTCTAAGTAATCCAGCAATAGTATTTAGTGTAGTTGTTTTCCCAGCACAATTTGCACCTATAATTGCAACTGCTTCTTTCTCCCTTACTTCTAATGATACATTCCATAAAACTTGTAGATCTCCATAAAAAACATTTATTTTGTTGACTTTGAGCATAATTCCACCTCTAAAATAAATATTTTTCACCTAGATATGCGTCAATAACTTTAGGGTTGTTTGCTATTTCTCTTGGTTTCCCTTCAGCAATCTTTTCTCCGTGGTGGAGAACTATTATATGTTCAGCAAGACTCATTACAGCTCTCATGACGTGTTCAATCCAAAAAACAGTAATTCCTAAATCATTTCTAATTCTTTTTATCAAATTCATGGTTGAGATTGTCTCTGTGGGATTTAAACCGGCTATCACTTCATCTAGCAGGATAATTTTTGGTTCAGTTGCTAGAGCTCTAGCAATTTCTATGAATCTTCTATCAAATAGAGTTAAGTTACGTGCTTTTATGTGCTTTTTATTGTCTAGGTTTACGAATTCAATCCAATGTAATGCTTCTCTACGAATGTCACTCATACTTCTTATACTACCACTCCTTCCAAATCTAGCAGCTACCATTACATTTTCAAGTACACTCATGTCTAAAAATGGTCTGACAAGTTGAAACGTTCTTGCTATACCCATCTTACAAATTTTATGAGGTTTTAACCCGGTAATGTCTTGCCCAAGAAATTTTATTTTTCCATATGTTGGATGATATACACCTGTTATGACATTAAATAATGTTGTCTTTCCAGCTCCATTTGGTCCAATTAATCCAACTATCTTCTTCTCTTTAACTATAAAATCTACATCTTTTAATGCTGCTAGTCCACCAAAGTATTTTGTAACTTTCTCTCCTTCTAACATGATGTCACCATCATATAATACATTGATGTTTCATTTTATTATAATTTTACCTAGCTTCAACTCTAAGTATATAAAAATTTACTTGGATTTGGTGCATCAATTTAAATTTCAAAGTTATACATGAGTAAAAATCTTGTTAACAATCCTCTCTAAGGAGAGCAAACAAATTAAAAGAAAATTTAAATTTATGGAATTTACGGTGAGAATAGTGGCAATGCTCTTGAGAGAACTTTCTCGCCACGATATTCTGGTAGAATTATTGGTGCCTTTCTTTTAGGTGGTATTTTTGCTTCCTCTAACATTTTTATATATCTCTTAACATGGTTTAATGTTAATTTTCCAAGTGTTGTGTTTCTTATGTATTTTGCAGCTGATATTCCCGCCGTTTTACCGAAGACATTTATTTCTAGTAGGGAGTTGCCCATTAGACGGTTCTTTCCATGCACCCCTCCTGAGACTTCTCCTGCCGCGAAGAGTCCTTCTATAGGTTTATTGTTTCCGTCTAGCACTTGAGCATTAACATTTATTTCGATGCCACCATTTTGATAGTGTAATGTTGGGAATACCAGTATTGGTTCTTTTGTTGGATCTATACCAAATCTAGCAAACATTCTATAGACTGCTGATAGATAGCGTTTAATTGTTCCTTCTCCATGAATCAATTCGATCATAGGTGAATCTAACCATACTCCCCTCATACCTGTTGGTGTTATAACTCCCTTATTTCTGCCATAGCATTCTCTTATTATTGCAGCTGCAACTACATCTCTGGGTTCAAGTGGATAGATGAATTGTTCTCCCTCTGCATTTACTAGTTGTGCACCTAGTCCTCTAACTTTCTCTGTTACTAGAAGTCCTACGATTTGTTCTGGGTATGCTGCTCCAGTTGGATGGTATTGGGTTGCATCTAAATCTCTAACTTTTGCTCCTACTCTGTAGGCTAAAACTACTCCATCCATTGTTGCTCCATAGTGATTTGTTGTTGGAAATCCTTGTATATGTAGTCTTCCATATCCCCCAGTTGCGAGTATTACTGCTTTTCCCCTTGCAATATGGTATTCCTTAGTTTCTAGGTTCCATAATATTGCCCCTGTAACTCTTCTACCATCTTCATCTGTTAGTAACTCTATTACAGGCGAGAATTCTAGTACTGGAATTTCCTTGTTTAATACTTCATCCATTAAAACTCTCATTATTTCGAGTCCAGTGTAATCTTTAGCTGCATGTAGTCTTCTTCTACATGTTCCTCCACCTGAAAGTTCAATCATATTTCCTTCTTCATCTTTATCGTAAATTATTCCTAGTTCTTCATGCCATTTAATGATTAATGGTGCTTCCTTAACTAGTAACTTCACTAGTTCAGGTTTATTTGCGTAGTGTCCTCCACCTATAACATCTATGAAGTGGAGGAGAGGACTGTCGTTTGGTCTGTCAGCTGCTTGAATTCCTCCTTGTGCCATTTTTGTATTTGCATCTCCAAATCTAAGTTTAGTTACAATTAGAATTCTATCTGCAGGTATGCCACTATAGTATGCCCATAGGGCCGCAGCTGCTCCTGCTCCTCCACCACCTATAATCAATAGGTCGACATCATAATCTATTTTGGTTAAATCTATTTGATCTGGATCGATTAACGGGTAAGCTTCAATTAAGTCTGCTACTTCATGGGGAACCATTAATCCCTTACTTGGACCAATTTTAAGTGGACGTTTACCTTCAGGTCGATAGTCTGGATGCCATTCTCTTAATAATTTCTCTTTTTCCTCTGGACTTATTCTTTCGAATATTTCTTTTAATCTTCTATCTCTTGTTTCTTCAACTTTCTCGATTGATTTTCTCATTTCTTCCGGGTATCCTACTATTTGAGTCAACTTATTCACCTCCTATTTCTCAATCTCTCTTGATTCATACAGTTTCTTCCATTCTTCAACTCCTAGTTGAGCTAGTTTTTCCAGTTCATCATCATATTTTCCGTCCAAGATTTCCTTTACGCGTTCTTCGAGATGATGAGATTTTTTAGTCATATATTTTCCATATAATCTTCTTACAAGCTGGAATACGTGGTAGTGGACAATTTCAGCTGGGCATCGTATTGAACATATGCCGCATGCTATGCAGTCAAAAGATAATTCAGCTGCTTTTACAATGTCTCCTCTAATTAATGCTTGTATTGCATCCATAACCTCTAAGTCTTGGGGGCAAGATTTAGTGCAAGTATTACATGCCACACATCTAGTAATTTCGGGGAATAACATTAAAATAGTTGAAGCAGTTGGCCTTAATTTATCAAGGTCATAATTTGGCTTTTCAGCTGGAATGAATGGTATTTGAACTAAGTACATTCCATCTTGAACTGTTGTTTGACATGCTAAACCAGTGTATAATTTGTAGTCATTTCCAATACGGTATACTGTTGCGCATGCGCCACAAAATCCACCTCTACAGCCAACTCCCCTTATGAATTTGTATCCTGCATACTCCATTGCCTTCATTATGGTAAGACCTTCTGGTACTTCATACATTTTACCCATAATATAGATTTTAACCATCCTCATTTTCCGACCTTCATTACTCATCTTCACCTTCCTCCATAAGGGAATAAATAACTTTTCTAACTTCCGGAGTTAAGACTTCATCAACTCCAAAAGCTACACACATTAACTCCGTAAAATAAACTACAGGGATTTCAGGTCCTCTTCTCGGTAGGTTTAAATTATAATGACAGAGTGGGCATGTCGTAACAATTATGTTTGCACCCCATCTTGTAGCAGCTTTTCTGATTTCCACTGCTTTATCTACGGCTATCTTTTTATTGTAGACTACATCATAGGCACTACAGCACTTGGTTTCGTAGGGGAACTTAACTGTCATTGCTCCTAATTTTTCCATTAATATGCTTAGTACCTTTGGATTTTCATGGCTATCGACTTGAATTTCCTTTGGTCTCAGGATAGTGCATCCATAGTAAGGTGCAACTATTATTCCTTTTAGTGGTCTAACCACGTGCTCCTTCATTTTCTCAAGGCCAATTATATCTCTCAGAACTTGTAAGAAATGAAGTACTTCGATGCCACCTTCATATTCTACTTCTTCGTCCATAAATTCATTTGCAGTCTTTAGTTTATCTGGATCATTGAGCATTAGCTGGTTCACTCTTTTAAGGACGTTATAGCACATTGAGCAGAGGGTCACTAATCGATTATCATTAATCTTATTGCTCATTTCCTGCGCTCTAATTAAATCTCTAATTGCTCCTATGTGATGCATTACACTGTCTGCAGCTAAGTTGAATACAACTCCACAGCAATTCCATCTTTCAAGTTCAACTAATTCAATGTCTAGTTTCTTTGAAACAGCTAATGCTGTATTTTCATAATTTATAGCAGTCGTCTTTAAAGTGCAACCAGGAAAATACATTAACTTCATTTTTTCACCCCATAAGCTTTCTTGATGCTGCAACTAATGCTAACTGAGGATATTCCTCGACTTTTTGTATTTTCCTTAAGTTTACAACTGAGATTCCCCTACGCATTTTAATATTTCTTAAAATGTTAATTATTCTTGCAGGGTCGATTCCTCGCGGGCATCTAACTGTACAGTTATAACATGAGGCGCAAATCCAGATGGTATTTGAATCTAAAACTTCCTCCATATTTAATTGTATCATTCTGATTATTTGGTTAGGAGGAACATCCATTATGCTTATTAATGGACAACTTCCACTACATATACCACATTGATAACACAAATACACATTTTCTCCAGACAGCTCATAAACCTTTGCAGCCAAACCTTTAAACATATCTCTCCCTCCTAAACTTTAATTTTTTCACGTTTTTCAGGTTTAATGGGACCTAATCTTTCTGCAATGCCCACTAGTTCATCAAGGTTTTTAGCAAGCCTTTCAGCCGTGTCTACTGCAATTGTATCGAATCTAAGTCTTCTAGCATCAATTTTATATTTACGTAGCATTCTCCTAGTTTTCCTTATTATATCGTTTATTACATCCAAAACCTTTGGGTGGTATGGTGATCCTCCAGGGAGACAATCACCTATGAATACTCCATCTGCACCATGTTTGAAGGCACTTAAAATTATTCTTGGTGTAAGTCTGCTTGAACTTGGAACTCTAATTATTCTAGCTTTATCTGTGTATTGTACTCTACTTGTACCTGCAAGATCTGCAGCTTTATAAGTGCATGAATCATCAAAGAAGGCTATTACCCTAATTTCATTTGGCTTTTTACTTTTTAATACAGCTCTTATCTCCGCTATCAATTGTTCCTCAGTATAGTGTCTTAAGTCTATAGCATTCTTGGGACAGTATGGAATACAGCTTCCACATCCATTACATATCGCCTCATTTATTCTCACTATGCTATTCTCCATTATTATTGCTCCTAACGGACATTTGTTAATGCAAATTCCACATCCATCACACTGATCTTTCTTTATGAAAGCTTTTATCGGTTCTATCATTATTTTTCTTTGACTAATTAGTCTTAATGTTCTTCCTGCTGCTGCACTTGCTTGTGCTACACTATCTGCAATGTCCTTTGGGCCTTGAGCACATCCACATATGAAAATCCCCTCTCTAAGGGTATCTACAGGCCTATACTTTGGATGCGCCTCTAAAAAGAAGCCTCCTGGTCCAATTGTTATTCTAAGTTTTTTAGCTAACTCTTCTGCTCCTTTACTGGGTGTTAATCCTATCGATAAAACTACTAAATCGAATTCCATTTCAATAAATTTTCCAGTTAATGTGTCTTCTGCCCTTACAATAACATTCTTGGTTATAGGGTCTTCAATTATTTCTGCAACTTTTCCTCTAATAAAGTGGATTCCCATTTCCTGTGCTCTCATATAGTATTCTTCAAATCCTTTACCGAAGGCTCTGATGTCAATATAGAAAATGTAAACATCTCTTGTAACATCTTGACGTTTAAGTATCATTGCTTGTTTAATTGCATACATACAGCACACTCTTGAACAATCTATTCGGTTTATTTGTTCATCTCTTGATCCTACACATTGTATGAAGGCTATTTTCCTCGCTATTTTTCCATCTGATAGTCTTATTACATTGCCTGATGTTGGGCCGGTTGGCATGACAAGTCTTTCTAGTTGAGGTGCAATTATCACGTTAGCATATTTTCCATATCCATAATTTCCAAGTGTTGTTGCATCAAATGGATCATATCCCGTTGCAACAATTATTGCATCCACTGTGACTCTAATTTTCTTTTCT
Source organism: Candidatus Culexmicrobium sp. (assembly GCF_058356305.1). NCBI lineage: Archaea > Thermoproteati > Candidatus Culexarchaeota > Candidatus Culexarchaeia > Candidatus Culexarchaeles > Candidatus Culexmicrobiaceae > Candidatus Culexmicrobium > Candidatus Culexmicrobium sp. The sequence continues at coordinate 19,907 of NZ_JBTVBB010000012.1, read as the reverse complement.
TGATCTTCAAAGTTAATTGCATGTTGAGGACAGATTTTTTCACATATCCTGCATATACCCTTAGTTAAGTATAAGCAATGTTCTTCATCGATAAGATACTTGTATGGTACTGCCATTTCATGTGGAACATAAATTGCTTTTCTCATTCTTAATCCATAGTTAAATTCGTCAGGAACCTTTGTTGGACATTTTTCTGCGCATAGTCCACATGCAACACACTTATCCAGATCCACATATCTAGGTTTCATTCTAATTGTTACCTCATAATTTCCAACATGCCCTTGAACATCTTCAACTTCACTATAACTCAATAATGTTATATTTGGATGATTATAAACTGCCGCCATTTTAGGTGATAAAATACATAGTGAACAGTCATCTGTAGGAAACGTATAGCTGAGTTGAGCCATTCTTCCTCCAATAGTTGGTTGTCTTTCAACTAGATACACCTTACATCCTGAATCAGCTAAATCTAACGCTGCTTGAATCCCAGCTATACCTGCACCTATAATCAAAACCCTATTACCAATAGGAATTTCTCTAATTTCTAATGCTTCATTTAATTTCACCTTAGCAATAGCCGCAGCCACCTGATCTTTAGCCTTCTCAGTTGCACCTTCAGGATTGTTAGCATGTACCCATGAATCATGTTCACGTATATTAGCCATTTCAAGTAAATATGGATTTAACCCAGCAGCTTCCAACAGGTCCATAAATGTTTTCTCATGAAACTTTGGTGAACATGCAGCTATTACAATTCTATCTAGCTTAAAATCTTTTATATCATCTAAAATCATTTTTTGCCCAGCTTCGGAACATACATGTTCATGATCTCTAGCAATGACTACGCCTGGAATTTGCTCTGCAAATCTCCTAACTTCCTCTACATCAACAATGTCAGCTATATTGCCCCCACAATGACAGACATAAACGCCTACTCGTACACCGCTACTTTGCACCTTCATCACCGTAATGAAGCATCATATAACACATTATATATATTGCTTTTTCTTTTACATTTATCCATAAAAATATGTGCGTAAACTATTTAAGATGAAGATTGATGATAACGTAAAGAGGTTGATTCAAGTGAGTGCTGAGTATGAAGTTAGAGAAGGCTTATACTATACGCCAGATCATACTTGGGCTGAAGTTTTACCCGATGGAACAGTAAAGGTGGGAATAACCGATTATGCGCAGAAAATGTTAAAGACTGTAAGAAGAATTAGATTAGAATCTGTAGGTGAAGAAATAGAGCAATTTGAACCCTTCGGAATAATTGAATCTACCAAGGCTACAAGCGACTTAATTTCTCCAGTATCAGGAGTTATAAAGAAAGTTAATGAAAATGCATTGCGTCAACCTTCACTAGTAAATATTGATCCATATGGAAGAGGATGGCTTATTATAATTGAACCGTCAAATTTAGATGAAGAATTAGCTGAACTATTAGATGCTGAAGGATATAAAGAAGAAATGATCTAAACATATGAGTGATTCGGCATGGAATCTGAAAAATTACAGAAAGTACTTTTATACGATCCCAAAAAATGTTCAGGTTGTTTGTATTGTATGATCGTTTGCTCCTACTCACATTTCCATGAAGTTTCACTTGAAAAAGCACATTTAGAAGTGATTCGAGACCCCTTCAACAAAAATGTTTTCATTAATACACATTGTGCACACTGTTACTATCCATATTGTGAAGCTGCTTGTCCTACGGATCCTAAGGCCATACATAAAAATGAAGAAACAGGTTTCGTATTAATAAACCAAAGTTTATGTATTGGATGTAAAAGCTGTAATTATGCATGTCCATTATCAATCCCACATTTTGATGATACTCTTAAAATAAGTGTTAAATGTGATGCATGTAATGGAGATTTTCTCTGTGCAAAGTATTGCAGTACTGGTGCATTAAAAGTAGTTACACGTGAAGAAGCATGGGAGATTGTTAAAAATGAGTGAAAAAGAAATCAGACTTTATCCTCTCAGAAAGAAGATTAAAGGGCTACCTCCAGCATTTAAATCACCTACACGTGGCATTATATTATATGGACACGTACCAAGGTTATCTAAATTTCTCCAAAGAGTCAGAGTTAAGCTAGGATTATCAGAGACTCCTCCCACTGCATACACAATTAAAAATGCTGTCGGAGAAATTCAAAAAATAATTAAGGACACCAGCCTTGATGTTAAGATTAATTGGGATTGGAAGAGAAAAAGAATGAGATACTAGGTGAAATATCTATGGTTAATTATTCATTATTTCTAGGCTGCTACATTCCTGCCATGCAACCCTTTGCTGAAGCTGCATTACGTAAAATCGCTCCAAAAATAAATATTAAATTAATTGACATTAGAGGGGCAACATGTTGTCCAGTTCCTGAAATTTCACGCCTTATTGATCATGATACATGGCTCATAATTGCAGCTAGAAACCTATCTCTTGCTGAGGAAATTGGAAGTGATATTTTAACTCTCTGTAATGGTTGTTGGGAAACTTTAACTGAAGCTAGGGAGGAACTACTCAGAGAGCAAAAGCTAAAAAGAAAAGTAAATGAACAATTAAAAACTTTAAATAAACAATTTAAAGGAAATATTAGGGTTAAACACCTTGTTCAATCGTTAATTGAAGATGTAGGATTAGACATAATAAAAGAAAACATTAAAATCGACTTAAGTAGTTTAAATGTCGCCATCCACCCTGGATGTAAATTATATAAGAGTGAAAACGAAAAATTTTTGCAATATTTTAGACAAATTGTAGAAGTAACAGGTGTAAATGTTGTTGAATATGAAATTGAAAGAATTTGTTGTGGTTACCCCTTAATGCTTGCTTCAGTTGATAGGGCAATTAATGAACGAAGTAAATGGAAGCTTGATGCTATGAAGAACAGTGAAGCTGATCTTGTTGTAGTTGTTTGTCCAGCATGTTACGATCAATTTGAGAAGGCTCAATTGACTCTTAAAGATGAAGGGTTTGAATATAATTTACCAGTGCTTCACTTATCTGAACTTTTAGCTTTAGCTTTCGGCTTAAAACCTGAAGACTTTGGTTTAAATCAACATGGTATAAGTTGTGAAGGTATAATTGAAAAATTAAGGGTGAAATAACTATGAAGTTTAAGCAAAAAATGGTGATTTATTCACCATGGGTTTATCATCTTCATGCAGGTGGGTGTAATGGATGCGATATTGAGCTTGTTGCAGTCTTAACTCCAAGATTTGATGTTGAAAGATTCGGGATTACCTTGGTCAGTTCACCTAGACATGCTGACATTTTAATTGTAACAGGCCCAGTACCAAAGCAAATTGCCCCCTTCCTTAAGAGAACATATGAACAAGTGCCTAACCCAAAGGTTGTAGTGGCAATTGGTGCATGTGCATGTTCTGGAGGAATTTTCAATGATGCTGAAGGAGAGGAAACTTATGCACATATAGGAGGTGTTGATAGTTTAATCCCTGTTGATGTATATGTTCCTGGATGCCCTCCTAAACCTGAAGCCATTATGGATGGAGTAGTGAAGGCAATAAAAATATTGGCTGAGAAGGTGAAATAAATGAAATATAGAAATCTACCTTTATCAGTTGCCTCTATAGTTCTTATTGTATCTTTAATCTTAACTTATGTTATAAGAAACCCATTTATATCGCTATTATTTTTCGAATTATTTATTACATCCACAGCTTACTTCCTATTAATATTTTCACTTCACTTCTTGAGACCTAAGAAAATAGATCCCGAAAGAATATTTCTGTCAGGCTTGGCTAAGCCACCATATTTACATCCTGATGAGGTATATGTGTTTAAATTGTTTAGAAAATCGAGGGGTAATGGGAATGAATGATTATTCAAGCTAATGGTGGTAATATAATGGTCAATGTAAAGCAAGTCCTTGGAAAATTGAAAAATATACTCTCCCCCGATTTTCAAGTTACTAGAGTTGATAGAAATGGTGGACATGTTTACATTGAAACATCTCCCCAAAAACTACTAGATGCTGCCAAATTCCTATTAAATATTGATGGACGTCTCATTCATGTCACCGCATCAGATTTAGGGTTTAAAGGGATAAAACTATTACATGTATACTCGTTTGACCACTTAATAAAGAATTTACATTTAATTCTTTATACTATTTTGCCTAGAGATAATCCAATTGCTCCATCAACAGCAAGTTTAACCTATCAATCAAACTGGGCTGAAAGGGAAACTATGGAGTTAATGGGTGTGAAATTCGAGGATCATCCCGATCCACGCCATATATTTCTTCCATTTGAATGGCCTGAACCAGTTGAGTCAAGTAAAGAGTGGAAATCAGTAAAGGTTAAAAAAAGCGTTGTTTTACCAATTGGACCCTATCATCCAGCTTTAATTGAGGGAGGATACTTCAAAATTAAAGTTGACGGTGAAGATGTTTTAGATGTTGACATAAAGGTTGGTTTTAACCATAGAGGTATAATGAGGTTAGCTGAAAGAAGAAGTTTTTGGAAAAATGTTTTCCTTGTAGGTAGAATTTGTGGTATCTGTAATATTTGCCATTCACTAGCCTACTTAAACGCAGTGGAAAATCTATTCAAAATTGATGTTCCAGACAGGGCTAAATATATCAGAACACTACTTGCAGAGTTAAACAGAGTTCATAGCCACTTTCTATGGTTAGGTGTTGCTGGAGAGTTAATTGGTTTTAAAACTCTTTTAATGTGGACTTGGAAAGCTCGTGAATTAGTTCAAGATTGCATTGAATTGATTACTGGGAATAGGGTTCATATGGATGCTGTAATAATTGGAGGAAGTAGAATCGACTTAACTGATGTGAAAATAAATAAAACTAAACAAAAGCTCTTAGCTTTTAAGTCACAAGCAAAGAATGTCATAGACATCGTTTATGATAACAGTTTAATTAGAAAAAGGACTGAAAATGTGGGTGTATTAAAGTTATCCGAAGCTAAAAATGCAGGTGCTGTAGGGCCTACAGCCAGAGCTAGCGATTGGAAAATCGATGTTAGAAAGGATAGCCCATATGATGCTTATGGTGATGAATATACTTCATGGGATATAGTCACAGATATGGGAAGCGATGTACTTGCAAGGGTTATTGTAAGATGTAAAGAAACTTTAGTTTCATTAGATATTTGCATGCAATGTCTAGATGCGTTGAAGCGAGTTCAGGGTCCCATTGTTTATAAAGAGCGTTTTGAAATTCCGGAGGGAGAGTCCATAGGCAAGTCGGAGGCTCCCAGGGGAGAACTTTTTTATTATATTTCCTCTGATGGGACTGTTAATCCGCATACAGTGCGTATCAGAACTCCAAGTTATAGGAATATAGCTGCACTAAAATATATGATACCAGGCTATACACTTGCAGATGTCCCGATTATAATTGGAAGTGTGGATCCATGCTTTTCATGTACGGATCGAGTTATAATTATTGATGAAAAACATGATAAAAAACAAGTTATGTCATATGATGTATTTTTAAGGAAGTATTTGAAGAGGAGATGATATTTATGGGACCTATACTCAAAGCATTGATAATCACCTTGATTGGTTTCATTTTAGGTATAATCCTAACCTTTGAAATACGTAAAGTTTTTGCAAGAGCTCAATATAGGCTTGGACCATTAACTAGCATACCCCCTGAACTTAAAGCATTACTTGGAACTACAAGAATTTTACAACCCCTATATGATGTCCTTAAACTGTTTTATAAGGAGACTATTATTCCACAAACTACAAGTAAAATCTTATTTATAATTTCTCCAGTAATTAGCCTTTTACTCTCGATATTCTCCCTATACTTTGTATCCTTTGGAGGTTTCTCAATATTTGCAGGCCGAGATCATAGCCTGACATGGTTAATTTACGTGTTAATAGCCATTACACTTTTTTGGCTGATAGGTTCAGCTTCTAGTTCTTCTCCATGGGCAATCATAGGTACAAGGAGAGAAGCTGAATTACTGTTTTCCATCGAATTTTCACTTCTAACCTCAGCATTTTCCATAGCAGTAATCTCAAATTCACTGTCAATTCAAGAAATTGTTTTTATACAAAGAGAATTATATCCATTTATATTCGTAAATCCAATTGCAGCCCTAACCTTTTTACTTGCAATTCTTGGCAAGTTACGCTTAAAACCCTTTGACATATCTGAAGCTGAAGTAGAAATAGTTGCAGGTCCATGCACTGAATATTCAGGCAAATTATTAGGCTTGATTTACCTTTCAAAATATTTCATGACAGTAACTTTAGTCGCGTTCTTTATAGACCTCTTCTTAGCTGGAGGACAATTCTCAAACTTTAAACTATTAAATATGATTTTCTTCCTGGCTCTAACTCTCATAGTGACCTTTATTCTCTCCTTAATACATGCTTTAATGCCTAGGTTCAAAATAGACTACGCCTTCAAATGGATCTTAACTAGAATGTGGCCTCTCTCAATTTTCTCCTTAATTCTCTCCTTTATTATTAAGAGTTTAGGGGTGATATAAATGTTGAAAGCTCTAAAGGAAGCGTTATCAGCATTATTTAATCCAGTAACAATTACCTATCCTGTTGGGAAGCCTGAAGAAAAATACAGCCAACTTCCTGAAGGATTGCGTGGAAAGCCACAGTTTGACGAGGAACGATGTATTGGGTGTGGAGCATGTGCAATTCAATGTACTACTGGAGCTGATATTTATCATGATGGAGATGTTATTAGAATTTTTGAAATAAAACTGTCAAAATGTGTTTTTTGTGGAAGATGTCAAGAAATATGTCCAGAGGATGCAATTAAATTAACTAATGAATTTGAATTAGCAAGTAGTATTAAAGATCAGCTTGTAGTACAGTTGGAGCTTTCATTACTTAAATGTAAAAATTGTGGAACACCAATTACAGCTGAAAGGCAATTAAACAAGATTGAAGAAAGAATTTTAGCTCAAATTAATCCAAAAATAATGGATATTGCTAAAGAAGATTTGTCAAAGTACATGCATTTATGCAAGAATTGTAGAAGAAAACTAAGTTATAAGTTAAATACACATACGAGAAAACATTATTTGTATTAAGCTAAAATTTGCAAGAGGTTTGAAGCATGAAGTTTAAAGCTGCATATAAAGCTACTAAGCTAATTAAAGTTGAACTCGATGTTGATGACAATAAGATAAGGAATATCCGTTTTACTGGAGACTTTTTCATGTATCCTGAAGAAGCAATTAGAAAGCTTGAAAATGAACTTGTAAATTTAGATTTAGAAGAAACAGTACTACTTGACACAATTGAAAAATTCTTTAAGCGTGAAAATGTAGTTACTCCTCTGATTGAACCAAAAGATTTTGTTAAGGCAATAATGAAGGCTATTGGTAGAGATTAATTATGATAAAGTATATCAGAGTTTCAATTGGAACCGCAGCTATTTTAGGTCTAGCTAAAGTTAAAATGTTGGCTAAACCTACAACAGCTTATTTAATGACATATTACTCTGGTAAATGTTTTGGTAATTGTAGCTTTTGTACACAAGCAAGGACAAGTCAAACTGATAATGATTATCTTTCAAGGATAATTTGGCCGAGATACTTATTTTCTAAGGTATTAGAATCTTTTGAGAAATCAAGTAGTTTTAAAAGAATTTGTGTTCAAACTCTAATATACCCTAACTATGTCGATGAAACGCTTGAAATAGTAAAGCAACTTAAGACTCGAGTAGATGCTCCAATTTCAGTATCTATCCATCCTGGAAATATAAATGATTTAATTAGACTGAAGGAAGTAGGGGTAGAGCGTATTGGAATTGGTATTGACACTGTAACTAAGGAATTATTCAGTCGAATAAAACCATCATTTTCATGGAAGAAAACATTAAAGTTAGTTGATGATGCTTTAAAAATTTTTGGGAAAAATAAAGTCTCAGTGCATTTAATTTATGGTTTAGGGGAGAGAGATGTGGAATTCATTAATTTTATGTTGCAACTTAATAGTAAAGGTGTACGAATAGGTCTCTTCACCTTTACTCCAATGGAAGGAACACTATTAGCAAATAAAAAACCACCAGTACAATCAAAGTATAGAGCTATTCAATTAGCACATTACCTAATAACTAAATATTCTGCATCAATGGAAAATTTCCAGTTTGATGAAAATGGCAATCTAATTCGAATAATGTTTCCAAGTAAAACACTTTTGAAGATAATAAAAGAAGGTAAACCCTTTATCACTAAGGGTTGTCCAAATTGTAATAGACCATTTTATAATGAATCTCCACGAAGACCGCTATACAATTATCCAACAATTGACATGGCTAGAAAAGACGCTCAAATTATCATGCAACAATTAGATAAATATCTTTCATGACCTTCAAACTCTAAAAAATTATAAATTAATATTCATTTTTAGCTTAATTGGTGATTAAATGAGCCGTTGGAGGCTAATTCGCTTAAATGAATTTGATGGCTATATGCAAATGGCAATTGATGAAGCTATGCTTATATTGCGATCTAAGAATAAAATACCTAATACGCTTCGCTTCTTCGTTTTTAAGCCCTCAGCTATAACTATAGGCTATTTTCAGTCATTAATCGAAGAAGTTAACTTAGATTTTTGTAAAAGAAATAGAATTTCAATTGTTAGAAGAATTACTGGGGGAGGCGCAGTATTTCATGATGAAAGAGGCGAAATAACCTATTCAATAGTAGTGAGTGAAAAGGATGCTCCAAGGGATATAATTAAAAGCTATGAATTATATTGTAAGGGTTTAGTTTTAGCATTAAGGAAATTTGGATTAAATGCTGAATTTAAACCGGTAAATGATGTATTAGTATTTAAAAAGAAGATTTCTGGATCAGCTCAAACTAGGAAGCGAGGTGTTGTTTTACAACATGGAACATTCATGTATGATACTGATATTGGTACTCTAGCAGTAGCTTTAAAGATAATTCCCGAAAAATTAAAAGATAAAGGTGTATCTAGACTTGAAGAAAGAGTAATCACTCTTTCAAAAGCACTTGGGAGAAAAGTCACTAGAAATGAAGTTCTTCAGGCATTAATTGAAGGATTTAGAGAGGCATTAAATGTTGAATTTATGGAGGATCAGTTAACTCAAGAAGAGATCGACCTTGCAAGAAAGCTTGTTGAGGAAAAATATTCACGTAATGAATGGAATTTCATGGTGTGATTTATGGTTAAAGCGTATAAACCTCTTCCTTTATTTCCATCAATTTCAATCACCGGAGAGTGGTGTGGTCTTAAATGTAAATATTGTGAAGGTAAGTTTCTAAGAGAAATGTATCCTGCTTTATCTCCAAAGAAGCTCTATGAATTATGTAGAAATCTAAAGAAACGATACAATATTGTTGGTTGTCTAATTAGTGGAGGCTTCACAAAGGATGGAGTACTCCCTATAAAACCATATTTGTCAGTCATAAAAGAAATAAAAAGGGATTTGGACTTAATAGTTAGTGTTCATGTAGGCTTGGCTAATGAGCAATATGCCAAACAACTAAGTTATGCTAAAGTCGATTTGGTTGACTTAAACATTTTAGATCCATTAACAATGAATAGCGTCATGAATTTAAATTTAACTTGGAATGACATAGAGAAAACTCTTAAATCCTTATATGAGTACGGTCCCCCATATATTGCTCCACATATTCTTATAGGAGCATATTACGGTAAAATAAAAGGTGAATATGAATTACTATCTTTAATTAGAGATTACTCTCCTTATGTAATTATACTACTAGTTTTGATGCAAGCAAAGAAAACTTCATTTCATTTCATAAATCTACCTTCAATAGATGATGTTATCTCAGTATTTGATTATGCAAAACGGAAAATTACCAGCGCAGAAATAGCATTAGGATGTATGAGGCCTAGAGGAGTTTACTCAGAGAAACTTGAATTAAAATTGTTAGGAGGACATCTTCTAGATAGAATAGTTATCCCATCAACGTTTAGGTCTAAATACTTTCCATTCTGCTGCTCTCTTCCGAATAATTTGGAAAGAACATTACTATATAAAATAGATAATAATGTTAACAATTAAAAATAAACAAATCTTTAAATCCAACATTAATTTGTTCTGCGAGAAACATTAGTAGATGCTTATACTTTGTTTCTTTAAGCTTACTTAACTCTTCACATGCATTGTTAATGTACTCATTTATTTTCTCCTTAATTTTCATCATAATTTCAGGTTTCCTAATTTCCCTAATTATCTCCTCTATAGTTTCTGTTGAAATGTCTTTTTCACCTTCTTCACAATTGGATAAAATTTTCCTAATTCCACTTGAACCATAATTATATAAATATATCAGAGGGTAGGTTACTCTTCCATTTCTTAAATCAACAAGTAGAATCTCCTTGTTAAGTGCATCTTCCAAATCATCTTTCAATTGATAAGCTATACCGTAGTTTTCACCATATCCTGATAATGCTTTAATTTCTAATTCACTTCCTCCTCCAACTATACTGCCACATTCAGCAGCTACTTTAAAGAGGATTGATGATTTAGGAATTATTTCCTTAAAATACGTTTTCTCGTCAATTGTAGTCAACTTCATGGTAGCATCCAATAATTCACCGCTACAAAGACTTAAAGCACCCTCTGATGCAATTTTTATTATTCTTGATTCATAGTCTGAAATTAAATTAATTGCAATGGCTATTAAAGCATCTCCAGTTACTATAGCATCACTTTCCGACCATTTCTCATGTAATGCAAGTTTTCCTCGCCTATATTTTGCTTGATCAATTATATCATCATGAATGAGTGATGCTGTATGAATTAATTCAATTGCCAATGCAAGCCTAATTGCATTGCTAATTTTTCCTCCAACACTTTTCGCACTTAACAATGTTATTAATGGTCTAAGTCTTTTTCCTTCACCTAATAATGCGTATTCTATGCGTGATCTTAAAAGAGAAAAAGGAATCATTGATATTAACTTAGATAAACTTTTCTCAATAATCTTTTTTAAGCTTAAAATATAATTTCTATAAAAGACTATATCGTCAATTTGTTTAGCTATTCTTTCACTCAACATGCTCACCCTTAATCTCAATCATAATTAGCTTGAATAGAATTTAAAGTTAATGAAAATACTTTAAACTAGTGGTTTAATTTTAACGTTAAAGTCAAATAGCTTTATACTTATTCTAATTTTGATCAACTCGAGCAACATATTTGGGAGGGTGAAATAAATGCAGAATGCCGGTTCAAGGTCTTTGAATGCTTGGTCAAAGCTTATTCGAGCTAATTTTCTTTTATTGGCATTTTTGTGTTCAATGGCAGGTATATTAGTTGCATACTATGAAGTTAGAAGCTTAAATTTCTTGAGTTCTTTTTTTACGATTATCGGTGCAATACTAATTCATATGGCAGTTAATGTGTTAAACAACTATTTTGACTATAAGTATGGTATAGATGCAGCTACAATTAAGACACCTTTTAGTGGTGGTGTTGATGTTCTAGTTAAAGGTTACATAAAGCCCTCACATGCATATTTATTGGGCGTCATTTGCTTAGTAATTTCAGCAAGTATCGGCCTCTACATAATTTTCTCTCACTTTTTATATAAGCCAACCTTAACACTTTTTATAGCTATTCTACTTTATGGGGGATTCTCAGTTTACTTTTACAACCCCTTAATATCAAAAATACCTGCCTTAAGTGAAATTGTAGCAGGAACTAACTTCGGTTTAATAGCTTTAGGTTCAGCTCTAATACAAATGGATTATATTAGTACTTTATCCTTAGGAGTTTTTATAATAATTAGCATTCTTGTTGGACTTCTACTCTTCTTGAATGAATTTCCCGATATTGAAGCCGACCTAATTGGCGGGAGAAGACACAGTGTCATACTTTTAGGTAGAGCTAAGGCAGCGAAACTTTATGTTTTAATGTTATTTTCAGTTTACATAACAACAATAATTTTAATTTTAGTTAAAGTATTCCCCTTAACTATGCTACTTATTTTCATCACTATTCCACTTGCTCTAAAAGCAAGTAGAATTACATTGAAACAATATGACAACTTAAAAGTATTAGTCAAAGCTCAAGCATTCAACACTTTAATAGTACTAATTAATATTGGTTTGATATCCACTGCTCTTATTCTAAGTTTTATATTTTGAAAAGAAATTTTAGCATGTACGCTATTTGGTAATGCATTAAGTATTTTAATTCATTTTACATATCTCTACTAGGTGGTAATTATGGCTCAACTGAGTACTGGATTAATAATTGCAGGAGCATACGCAGATAAAATTAGGAAAACACTTTTTGCTCAGCTAAGAAATGAAATTAGAAATGAAGAAGTAACTTCACAAGAAGTTGCTAGAGCAGCAGCTGAACTCAATCAAATCCTATATCGAATAATAGTCGATAAACTGAAGTCTAGTAAAGGTGATGTGATAAGAGCAAGAATACAATACGACCTTGAAAATGGACAAATAAAATGGAACTATGACACTTTACAATTAGAGTATTTCAAGAGAGTTCCAGATGAAGAAATAGCTAAAATTGTATCAGAAGCACTATCAACCTTAGAAGCGAAAGTTGAAGTAGAAGTTAGATACACCTCCGAAAAGATACTTACAACCTCCTATGGAGATCACATCTTTAACATTAAAATGGACGATGAAATTATTGGAGCACTTGTAGTAACTCCAGTAAATGAGGACATGGCTATAATTAGAGGGGCAGTCATAAAGCCAGACCCGATAATTGTTAAAAGAGGAAGAGTAAAAGTGACGGGAAAAACTATAGATGAAGTAATTACACAAAATCTTGAAAACATATTTAGGATGGGTGAACGCACTACGCTCGAAGAAGCTGAAAAAGTATTAAGGGACATTAAAGCAATAATTGAAAGTGAACAGTGAACTCTTTCTAATCTACCAATGCCTAGCATCTTAAACGTAATTAATTAAATTTTTAATTTTTATTCTAATCTATTAGATTTCTTCCAGTTATGATTACACTTTTAGGATCTATTTAATTATTTTTTAGATTAATTGTTATTTTTGTTCAATTTAATTTACAAACCAAGTAACGAATCAATTAGCAATATATTAGTTTTAGTTTTTCTATTATAAACTTCTTTACTAGAGGAGGTTCTCCTATAGGTACGATCTTGGGAATTATTGAGGGTTGCTAGATTTTTATCAAACATTGAAATCGATTTCTTTATTAGATGCGAAGATTTAATTAGAAGCTTGAAAGGTATTATTTAAAGTTAAATCTAAACTTACAATGTGTGAAGGTGCAGCTATGTGGACCATGTTATATTTATTGCGAAACAATCCTGAACGTATTAAATGGTCCCAAAAAAGACGGGGTTTAGATGTATCAATTGTTGATTTAGCAGTTGAATTAGACATGAAATGGAGAAAAGCAATAACAGAGTTAAATGAACTTAGAAGAAAACATAATATTGTATCTAGAGAAGTTGCTAGATTAACTGGTAAAGAAAGAGAAAGCAAAATAAACGAAGCAAGAGAACTCTTAAAGATAATTGAATTAAAGGAAAAGGAAGTTAAAAAAATTGATAGAGAAAGGAACAAAGTTTTATTAAGCATACCCAACATTGTCCATGAAAGTGTTCCCCTCGGTAAAGATGAAGAAAACAATGTTCCAATTAGATTCTTTGGAAAGCCCAGAGTGTGGAAGGGTTTTATAAGTCAATTTTTAGAGCAAACTAAAGGTTTCAGTGTTGAATATGAAGTAATTGACTGGCGTCCAATAGGCCATGCAGATATGCTCTCTTATTTAGGTTTAGGAGATACTCTTAAAGCGGGTAAAGTTGCAGGTTCAAGATTCTATTATCTCTTCGAAGACTTAGTTTGGCTTGATATAGCCCTGCTACTATATGCCATAGACTATATGACTAAGCAAGGTTTCAAGCTTGTACTACCACCCTATATGATGAGGAGAAAACCCTATGAAGGAGTTACTCCTTTAAGCGATTTTATAGATGCAATTTACAAAATTGAAGATGAAGACTTATACTTAATAGCTACAAGTGAGCATCCATTAGCTGCATTACATATGGATGAAACTATTAAAGCTGAAGACCTACCATTACTTTACGTTGGTATAAGTCCATGCTTTAGAAGGGAGGCTGGAGCACATGGCAAAGATACTAAGGGTATCTTTAGAGTTCATCAATTCCATAAAGTTGAACAATTTGTTTACTGTTTACCAGAAGATTCATGGAATTGGATTGAAAAATTAATTAGAAATGCTGAAGAAATGTGGTCTGGTTTAGGTATTCCATATAGAATAGTAGATATTTGTACAGGTGAGCTAAGTTCTGTAGTAGCTAAGCGTTATGATTTAGAAGCTTGGATGCCTGCTCAAGGAAAATATCGTGAAATGGTTTCATGTAGCAATTGTACTGATTGGCAAAGCTATCGATTAAACATTAGATTTCAACGGAAAGTAGAGAAGGGATTTGAAAAAGGATTTGTACATACTTTAAATTCAACAGCTATAGCTTCTACACGTGCAATCACAGCTATTTTAGAAAACTTCCAAGAGCCAGATGGAACTGTAATTATACCTAAAAGACTTAGACCTTACCTCGAAGTATTTGCTAAGGCTCCAAAAGAAGTTATAATACCGAGAAGAAAATAGTTAGGGGAGAGGGGGCTTAGGTTCAGTCTGGCCACGATCATCATAATCTCAGTTGTCTTCATCATCATCCCTAAGCCCTACTAAAAAGGTGTATTTGCTTTAGCATTTTTAGTTCATATGCAAGTTCATTCAAAATGACATTTTCATAATGATGAATTTTTACTGGAACTGCAAATTTAAATCCCGAGGGGGGAGAGACTATTAACGCTTCTCCTCTATCGAGAGTTTTTATTTCTTGTCCAGCATTATCTAAATGAGGGCTATAATTTATAATTAATTTATAATCAGGTTTAGTTGGCAGTGGTAAAATAATCTTAGTTAACTGTTGCCTAATTATAGGTTCATCAAGCTCTCCTGGCATTTGAGTTATACAGCATAAACCCACCCTATACTTTCTACCCCGCTTACTTATAACTGAGAAAATATTTTCTCTTTTTTCTCCTCCACCATAAAGTGCCTTTTTAGATAGATATCTATGTGCCTCCTCAACTACTATCAATGTAGTTGGGAGATTCTTCCATTTTTCAGGTGTAGTTTTTCTCATATTCTCATAAAATTTAAAGATCCTCCTGGCAAATAGAACTGTCATTAATTTTTCTTGGGCTTCAGATGCGCTTGGCATGTCTATTAAAACTACTTTACCTTTAACAATTTCTTCCAATACTGTTTTTATTAGGTTTGACTTACATGGATCTCTCTTAAAGATTTCATAGTTCCCTAAAATATATCTTAACTTTCTTTTTGTGACTAGTATGGTGATTTTCTGAGTTTTGCCTCTTAAATCTTCATATATCTGATTTGCATCTCTATATATTAAATAGTTTAGCCAATTCTCACCTCTTAATTTCCATGTCATCCATAATAATGACTCTTGAGGGGGGGTAAACTCACCTGTCTGAATAAAATCTTCTGGGTGAAGATCACCCCACCAAATTTCAAGTGGATAGGCTCTAATTCTTCTGGCCAATGTGACACCATTATACTTAAACTCATACTGTATTTTACATGGGAATCTCACCTTAGAAGTAACATAAAATAAGCCTCTTTCTGCATAAAAGCTATGAACTAGACCGAGATGGGATGGTTCACCTCCATCAAAATATTCACTTTCAGTATCAATAATCAATAGAGAGTAAAGTCCACCACTTCTCATAATATTCCAAGAAAGTATTTTTCCAAAATTGGTTTTTCCTCCACCTGTTATTGAGCAAACTAGAATGTGATGGGGAAAACTTTTTAGCCCGTTCAAAGAAACATGTTTCGAAGTTGCTCTATGACCACTTCTAAGAAAACCAATATCAATATCACCAGTATCTAAATTTAATTTCTCGAAATCCCAATCATTAAGATACTCAACATATGAAAATAAAGATGGAACAGACGTAGGTCCATAAACTAATTCGTCCTCGTCGATTTGAGCAACAATAGTAGCTAAAGCTACATCATAGCATCTAACAGGCTTATCCAGTAATTCAACATCCTCCCCCTTTTCCTTTTTAAAAGAGATTCTCGCTACTTCAGCGGGAGACAGAAGAGCTTCAGGTTTAAAATCAAAAACTCTAATAATGAAGTTAAGATTTCCGTCAACAACTTTAAGCAACTGACCCCTTTCAACTCTCATCCCACTATAAACTCTGAAATGTACAACATTATTTTCAACCCATATAACCACTCCAACTTTATTTAACTCGCCCATAATTTCTCCTCCCTAAAACTCGTAGACCTCAAGTTAGCAATAAAACGCTCCTTTAAACCTGCCTCTTCCAATTTTTCAAGGAATAGTAGGCGGAGATAGGTTAACTCCTGTTTACCAATTTTTGCTTCTTCATGAGAACTCCTAGGCGGATAAGGGTAACCAGGTATTGCCGGATCTTGTAGATAGGCAATCTCACCGAGAATTTCATCTAAAATTTCACGATTAACCATCTCTCTTTTATTGATATCAACTCTAAATACATGATCTGAATCTGCTGAAAACTTTACAATTGTTATAACACCTAAATACCATTTAGGATACTGTCTTCTTCGAAAAATTGGATAATAATACCAGGGAAAATCAATGAGGAAATGTCTACTTTTATGAAGCAAATAACCAAGTAAACTTTCACCAGTATTCAACTCTAACTGGGAGCTCTTACTTATCCCAACTAACCTAACACCCTTTAAATTTAACTTCTCGCATAATTTATCTAAAATCTTCCGAGTACTTTCCTTATAGGCTGGAACAGCCATCAATGCTCTATCAAGTATACAATAATCTCCCCTTGATAGCTTAGATGAAGCATTTAATACAGTTTCAATTTCAACATTAAACAAAAATTCCATAGCTTCAAGTTTACTTTTAACCATTTTAACACGTAAAACAGGCTTCATCTCAAAAAATCTACTCCTCCCCCTCCAAATCAAACAAGAGACCTTAGCTAATACAATCTGAAAAGTCCCACAGTCAAACAATGTCTTAAGTGAAGCATCAACAGATAAAACATTCTTTCTATGTTCTATAATTGTAAGTTTATGGAAATTTTCCTCTCTAATAGATATGCCACGTATAACTCTACCTCTCACCTTGAGCATTGGATATGGATTTGTAATTAATTCGCCAGTTAAAGTCCATTGTGGACTCTCAATTTTACCCTTAAACACAGTTTTCAATCTTGAAACTATATTCTCAAAGTCGTCTATTAGTATTTTCATCTTACTCGCCCGTGGCCAGCTACATAAAAATATTAAAGTAATAAAAATATTTTAATTTCACTTTAGAAACAATTTGAAACAAACAAAAATAAATTTAAGATACAATTCAATAATTGAAGATACCTTGAGACATTAACTGTACGGTATCATATTGAATGGTTACAGTAACAAAAAATTGATACTATCATACACCTCAACATTTGTTCTTCAATAAAATTTATGATATAGAAGCCATTAGAAAAGAGAATTATTTTAGTGATACAGTATCTCATTGCAAATAGCCAATTAAAGGCATACTGTTATAGTAACATTTTTCTGTTACTGTATCAAAAGCTATATAACTAGAACAGTACCCAAATATTGTTAGAGAATACGGTGACTTTCATGGTTGTATTAATGTGCTTTGTAGGACATGACTACCAGAGAATTCTGGATGGTGTAAATTACTGGAGAATGCAAGAGCCCATAGAAGCAATATACTTGTTCTATGACAAAAAGCGTGATCCATATGGATATGCTTCAAAAAGAAATGCTAGAGACCTTGAAAAAGCTCTAACTTTCGCTGGCTCAAAACCAAGGGTTATTGGAATAAATCCTCAAGATTATGAGGATGTATTCTCATCATTCTACAAGGCTTTAAAAAGAGAAGTTATTGACAATGGTAGAAAAGTACTAATAGACGCTACTTCAACTACAAAGGAAGCATATGGTGCAGCTGTAACTGTAAGCTTAATGTTCCCAAATGTAGGTATATACATTGTACCTCCAGCTGAAAGAGGCTGGTATATCCCACAACCAGGAACACCTGAATATGAAGAATGGTTTAAACGTGTGAGAATGAGACGAGGTACAACTCCACAACAAATATTCCTACCTGGAAATAGACTCGAACATCCATCACTTGATGAAATGAAAATTTTACTTGCCCTCATAGAGCATGGAGGAAAAGCTGAATCAATAAAATCTGTAATTAAATGGTGTGGAGACAATCCATCTAATCCAGCCGTGAAAAATAGGTATAGCAGGCTAATTTCAAAGTTAATATCAAAGGGTTTCATTACTCAAAAACCATCAACTAGAACAAAAAGAATAAAGTTGACAGGTTTTGGTAAAGTATTTGCAAAAGCATTAAAGCTTATAGCGACAAGCCCTCCACCTAAAAAGGAGGTAAAAACAATATTTTATCATGACTTAAACTATGAGTATAATGGATTTGATGAAACCATAACTTCAAGAGAAGCTCTAAGGGAAAGTTCATTGAAAGAAATGTATGGAAAAATAGTTAATTCAAGACAATTTAATACTATAGCTACACGAAATGTGATTCAAACACATTCAATAGATAAATTTGCAAATCTACTATCAAGATTAGCAAGAGAATTTAAAGAGTTAGAATAATAGAAAATAACTTACTTAACTCTTTAATTCCAACATTATGTCAGGCCTATTGGTTACAATTCCATTTGCTCCATTCTTTTTCAACATCCTAGCTACATATAAATCATCAACAGTCCATGGAATTACCATTAATTTCAATCTCATAGCAAAGGCTATAGCTTTCTTAGTGGCAAGCCTGTAGAATGGAAGGACAGCCTTAGCTCCAAGCCTCTTCGCACCAACAATACCGTCAACAGGCTTAATGTAGATTAATCCTACATAAGCTTTAGAATTAAATTCTAAAATCCTCTTTAAATGCTCAATTTTAAATGAAGTAAAAATAACTGAATTCCATAAATTCCTTGCTTCAACCTCCATTAAACTAGGCATTACAGCTTCATCAACCTTAATTTCAATAAAAATATCAATTCTATTTCCAACTAAATCTAAAACTTCACTCAGAAGAGGTATTCTCTCACCCTTCCCAGCATCAAGCCTTCTCAATTCATCAAGACTAAACTGATTGACAAGTCCACTTCCATCAGTCATCCTATCCACTGTCTCATCATGAATAACAACTGGATGACCATCACGTGTAACTCTCACATCAACTTCAACTGCATCGCTTCCAATCTCAATAGCACGCCTAACAGCCCTCAACGTATTCTCAGGCTCATAAGCACTTGCACCTCTATGAGCAACAACAAAAAACCTACTTCTAAGATCATCAATCATAACTATCAGAATTAACTTAAAGGTTCGCCTATTTAAAAATTTTAAAATTATGTTTACAATCCTAATTTCAATTTTTAATATTTTTACAATTTTTCGAAAAATATATATATGAGGATGTGGATTTTATTCTCGAGGTCGTTTATGTCCACTAAAAATGTTTTGGCAAAAATAAGACCTCTAATATTTGTTGCACTTATGGTAACTGTCCTAATCGGGTCAGTGCAAATTATTGCAGTAGAATTAGATTCTATCCATCTAAGTGTAACTGTGGTCAGAAACGACAAAGTCATTCCTAACGCCAAAGTATACGTATTTGCAGTTATGCCAAACGGAACACGTTTCATAACTAAAATATCAACTGGACCAAAGGGAGTTGCGGGAGCAACTCTTTCAATAAGAAAAATAATAAAACCAATGTATGATTGGAATAGAAAAGAGAGAAGAAGCTTTACATTGCATCCCGGTTTATATATAACTGCG